>CALDBH010000022.1 GCA_937938065.1 uncultured Sulfurovum sp.
AAAAGCAACTGATTGAAATGATGGCACCGGCTAAATTGGTAGCGGCAGAATCAAAAAAAACTTTAACCGATAAAGAAAAAGAAGCTGCACTTGCAGGTTTCTGGATGCAGAAAAAAATGGCAACAACAGAAGTGACTGATAAAGAAGCAGAAGATGCGTATAATAAGATGAAAAAAGCAGCAAAAGAAGCGAAAAGTACACAAGAAATACCACCATTAGATACAGTGAAAAATAGCATTAAAATGCAACTTGCACAAGAAAAAGTCGTGGCTCAACTAATGAAAAATGCAAAAATAAACGTAAAATAATTCTACAAAGAGGAAGTTGTAAATGTCTACAAAAGTTCTAGATGTAGTGCAAGCAGGTGTTGTGACTGGAGATGATCTTCAGAAGTTATTTAAAATCGCAAAAGATGAAGGTTTTGCTTTACCTGCGGTTAATGTGGTGAGTACATCTTCCGTCAATGCTGTACTTGAAGCTGCAAAAAATGTAAATTCTCCTGTGATAGTTCAGTTCTCCAATGGAGGAGGGGCATACTATGCAGGTAAAGGTTTGCCTTCAGACGAGGCGGCTATTTTAGGTTGTATCTCAGGTGCTCAGCATGTGCATACAGTTGCCAAAGCGTATGGTGTGCCGGTTGTTCTTCATACTGACCATGCAGCAAGAAAACTTCTGCCCTGGATCGATGCACTGCTTGATGCAAGTGAAGCACATTATGAGGCATATGGTATTCCTCTTTTTTCTTCACATATGATAGACCTGTCTGAAGAGCCTATAGAAGAGAATATTGCCACATGTAAAGAATATTTGGAGCGTATGTCCAAGATAGGTATGACGCTTGAGATAGAGCTTGGTGTAACGGGTGGAGAAGAAGATGGTGTAGATAATACAGAGATAGACAATGCGCTTCTCTATACACAGCCTGAAGAGGTAGCGTATGCTTATGAAGAACTTTCAAAGGTCTCGGACAAATTTACAATTGCCGCTTCTTTTGGAAACGTGCATGGTGTGTATAAACCAGGTAATGTTTCACTTACACCTAAGATCCTTGATAACTCTCAGTCTTATATAGAAGAGAAATACAATACAGCTAAAAAGCCTGTAGATTTTGTCTTCCATGGTGGTTCAGGTTCTGAGCTCTCAGACATCAGAGAAGCTATCGGTTATGGTGTGATTAAAATGAACATAGATACAGATACTCAGTGGGCATTCTGGGATGGTACACGTACTTATGTCGCGAAGTATCATGATTATTTGCAAGGACAGATCGGTAACCCGGATGGTGAAGATAAGCCAAACAAAAAGTATTACGATCCAAGAAAATGGTTACGTGCTGCAGAAGAGTCTACAGTAGTAAGACTTGAAAGAGCATTTGATGATCTTAACTGCTTAAATAGAAACTAACAGATAGTTCGTCATTCTCGGGCTTGACCCGAGAGTCTACAAATGCAAACTTTAAATCTTCCCTCTCCTATCCAATCAATTACTTTTGATAATCAACATTTTTATCTGAAACGGGATGATCTGATAGATACTGATTTCTCAGGGAATAAAGCGCGAAAATTTTACTATTTCCTTCAACATGATTTTCCTGATATCCATAAACTTGTCTCTTATGGTTCTGCACAGTCTAATGCTATGTATTCACTCTCAGTGTTAGCGAAAATGAAAGGGTGGGATTTTGAGTATATAGTAGACCATATCGCTGATTATTTGAAAGAGCACCCTCATGGTAATTATAAGGCGGCGCTAGACAATGGTATGAAAATCATTGAACAAGAAGAGGGAGCTTCTTGTGATTATCCTCAGGATGTTCTTTTTATAGAAGAGGGAGGACGACAAAAAGAGGCGGAGTTCGGCATACGTCTATTGGCTGAAGAGATTAAATCATGGCAAGCTGAGAAAGGTTTAAAGGAATTGAATGTTTTCCTGCCTTCAGGTACCGGAACAACCTCACTTTTTCTACAAAAATATCTTCCTTCAAACAGTGTATATACCACAGCATGTGTAGGTGATGAAAGTTATTTAAAAAAACAGTTTTTAGAGTTAGAAGAGGATGAAAGTTATCATCCTGCGATATTGAGTTTAGAGAAAAAACACCATTTTGGCAAACTTTATAAAGAAAACTACAAAATTTGGCTAAAATTACAACAACAAACGGGAGTGGAGTTTGAACTCCTATATGATCCCCTTGGATGGAGAGTATTACTTGCTCATCCTGAGATCTTTTCTAAACCTACACTGTACATCCATCAAGGTGGGGTGTTAGGCAATGAGAGTATGCTCCCAAGATATGAACGAAAATATAAAGATATAGATAAGGACTTATAAGTGAAAGTTTTTTACAGCAGTGATGACAGTTTTGAAGAAAATTTTGATGAATTACTTCAGCGTGGTAAGATGGACATAGAGGGTGTGACAAACGTCGTATCTGGGTTACTTAAGGAGATTCAAACTGAGGGTAATACTGCGGTTAAGTCTCAAATAGCAAAATTTGACAGATGGGAACCGGCAAATGATGAGGCACTTTTGGTTTCTACAGATGATATGGCAAAAGCATATGATGCCATAAACCCTGAACTTCGTGATGCACTGCACCTTGCTTATGACCGTATAGAAAGTTACCATCAGAAACTCATGCCAAAAACATGGATGGATAAAGAATCCAATGGGACTATTTTGGGACAAAAAGTGACTGCTGTAGATAGAGCAGGGCTTTATATTCCTGGTGGGAAAGCTGCTTATCCAAGTTCGTTGCTTATGAATGTAATCCCTGCGCAAGTAGCAGGTGTAGAAGAGATAGTGGTATGTACACCAACTCCTGATGATGAGATCAATGAGCTTTTACTTGCTGCTTGTCACCTTTGTAAAGTCACACAAGTCTTTAAAGTAGGTGGTGCTTCTGCCATCGGTGCGATGGCATATGGAACGGAGACCATTCCTAAAGTAGATGTTATTACCGGCCCAGGAAACATCTTCGTAGCTACAGCTAAAAAATTAGTCTATGGTGAAGTAAATATAGATATGATCGCAGGACCATCTGAGATAGGTATACTTGCAGATGAGAGTGCAAGAGAAGATTACATTGCGATTGACCTTCTGTCACAAGCAGAACACGATGAGATGGCAAGCTCTATACTCATTACTACAGATGAAGAGTTGGCTAACAAAGTAAGTGATAAAGTAGAAGAGTTCCTTGGTACACTTTCACGTGAAGAGATAGCCAGAAAGTCTATAGAGGAGAGAGGTGCTATTATCGTGACTAAAGATATGGATGAAGCCATAGATCTTATGAATGAGATTGCTCCAGAACACTTGGAAGTCATCACGCAAGATCCTATGTCTTTGCTTGACAGTATCAAACATGCTGGAGCCATCTTCCTGGGTGAAAATACACCAGAACCTATCGGTGATTATGTAGCAGGACCTAATCATACACTTCCTACAGGTGGAACAGCGAAGTTTTACTCACCTTTAAGTGTAGAACACTTCTTGAAAAAGTCTTCAATTATTTCAATGAGTAAGCAGGGAATGCAGGAGATCGGTGGTGCTTGTGCAATGATCGCAAATACTGAAGGTTTGACTGCGCATGAAGAGAGTGTTAGGATTAGACTTAGAGATTAACACTTCTTTTTTTCCACCTGTACCAAGGTGGAACTCATACAACTGTCCATCATATAACTCCATAATTTCAATCCAAATACTTATGATCTAAGAAGAGGTCAATCGATACATAAGCTACTTCTATGTTATACTTATAATATAAGTTTATTTAAAAGGATAACTATAATGAAAATATTGGCATTTGTCTTATTAACATCTTCTCTATGGGCAACAACCGTTACATTTAAAGGGGAAGAAGTCTCGCTGAATAGTAATGGTTTAAAAATAGGTATGGAAGCACCTGTATTTACTGCAGTGAATAAAGATTTTGCGGAAGTAACAGTTGGGGGAAAAAAGGATAAAGTTCAGGTTATAGCATTTATTCCATCCTTTGATAGTGATGTATGTAAAAGAGAGACTATCGTATTTAATCAAAAAGTTTCAAAGATGAAAAATGTTAATTTGATGGTTATTTCAAAAGATCTTCCTTTTGCTCTGGGAAGGTTTTTTCATGACAATAAAATCAAAAATATTATTACTCTATCTGATTATAAAGATGCCAATAATGTACTCAGATATGGTGCAACTATCTCTTCACCTATATTTTTGGAAGGCTTTTTTGGAAGAGTTGTGTATGTTGTTGATACCAATGGAAAAGTAACATACAAAGAAGTCGTCCCAGAACTCTCAGATGAGCCTAATTATGAGAACATTATCAATGCTGTTAACAGTTTGACTAAGTAAGAAGTTCTTAACTGCTTGAACCCATTCTTTTTTTGTATTATTACGTTCTTCGTAGTAATACATACTGCATTATTACAATATGATATTTTCTACATATAATCACATGGTTAAACACTAATAAGTATATAATTTGAGTTGAGTAATATTTGAAAAATATGGGATGAAAAAGTATAAATGGCGCGGTGGACGAGACTCGAACTCGCGACCCCCTGCGTGACAGGCAGGTATTCTAACCAACTGAACTACCACCGCACCTAAGACCAAATAAATGGCTGAAAAGAATTGTACATGAATTAACTTAAATGTACATGGTGGTCGCTACAAGACTCGAACTTGTGACATCTACCTTGTAAGGGTAGCGCTCTACCAACTGAGCTAAGCGACCATAGTTTTTAATGTTTATTTGGACAAGATTGGCGACCCTTAAAGGATTTGAACCTCTGTTTTTACGTTGAAAACGTAATATCCTTGGCCACTAGATGAAAGGGTCATCAAGAACCGTAAACATAAAATTGTTAAAGTGGTGACCTGTCTAGGATTCGAACCTAGGGCCCATTCCTTAAAAGGGAATTGCTCTACCAACTGAGCTAACAGGTCAAAATGGCGCGGTGGACGAGACTCGAACTCGCGACCCCCTGCGTGACAGGCAGGTATTCTAACCAACTGAACTACCACCGCACCTATACTGTAAAAAATGACATATTGTCATGGTGGTCGCTACAAGACTCGAACTTGTGACATCTACCTTGTAAGGGTAGCGCTCTACCAACTGAGCTAAGCGACCATGGTTTTAAAAGTGGTGACCTGTCTAGGATTCGAACCTAGGGCCCATTCCTTAAAAGGGAATTGCTCTACCAACTGAGCTAACAGGTCACACGTTTTTTGCACTCATTACTTGAATAAGTGGACGGAATTATAGCTCAGAAACCTTTGATTGTCAAGAGAATTATGGGAAATATTTTAAATTTCTAACACTTCAGCTAATTTCTCGATGGCAAACACTGTAGATTGCTCTTGAACGGCTTCTCTTGGTCCGCTAAAGTTACAATGAAAGACCTCTTGAGCACAAGGTGTTTGTAAACCTATATATACGGTTCCTACAGGTTTAAGTTCAGTACCACCAGTAGGTCCTGCTATACCAGAGACAGCTATAGCATAGTCTGAACCTGCCAGTTTTTGTACGCCATCCAACATTTGTGCGACACAGGGCTGGCTTACAGCGCCATAGTTTTCGAGTACTTCATTAGTTACACCCAACCAAAGATGTTTGATATCGTTTGAATAGGTCACACAGGAACCATGAAGCACCTCTGAAGCACCTGATATAGCTGTAAATGCTGCAGCTATACGACCACCTGTGCAACTTTCTGCAAAAGAGATCGTTTTCCCCTCTTTTGTCAATTTTTGAATAATTTTTTCTATTGTATTTTGGATATTTTTCATAAGATAATTGTACCAAAAGTAGCTTCTAATGGTCTTTTAGATACAATCACGGGATAATATAAGACTAAGGTATTATCACACATGGATTTTAAAGACACACTCCTCCTTCCGAAAACTGGTTTCCCAATGCGTGGAAATCTTCCAAACAATGAACCTAAAAAATATAATGCATGGTTTGATGCCGATATTTATGGGCAGATGAAAACAAAACGTGCAGGCGCTGAAATGTTTACACTCCATGATGGTCCTCCGTATGCTAATGGTGATATCCATATAGGGCATGCACTGAATAAAGTACTCAAAGACATTATTTTAAAATATAACTACTTTCAAGGAAAAGCCGTTCGCATGACTCCGGGTTGGGATTGTCATGGTTTGCCTATAGAGCAGAAAGTTGAAGAGAAACTTGGCAAAAGTAAAAAAGAAGCGATGCCTACTGAGAAGTTTAGAGAACTTTGCCGTGCACATGCTGCTAAGTTTGTGGACATCCAAAGAGACGGCTTTAAAGCTTTAGGTGTCATTGCAGATTGGGAGAACCCTTATGTAACAATGGACTTTAAATTTGAAGCAAACATTTATAGAACACTTTGTGAAGTAGCACAAAAAGGTCTTTTGGTTGAAAGACATAAACCTATCTTCTGGTCATGGGCTGCAAGAACAGCACTTGCTGATGCAGAAGTGGAGTATGAAGATAAAGAAGATTATTCTATCTACGTACACTTTGAACTCAGTGACGCAGCAAAAGAGACATTAGGTCTGGAAGGTAAAGCAGGTCTTGTTATCTGGACCACAACACCATGGACGCTCCCTGCAAATACAGGTATCTCTTTAAATCCAGAAGAGATGTATGTACTCACGGATGATGGTCATATCGTAGCAGATGCTCGTTATGATGCAATGATCGAAGAGGGTGTCGTCTCTGGACATGCAAGTAGAAAGATAGCAGCAACAGAGATGGAAAATCTTTTAGCGATCAACCCTGTAAATGGTCGTACTTCTACAGTGATCCTTGGTGACCATGTACTTATGGATGGTGGTACAGGTTGTGTACACACAGCTCCTGGACATGGTGAGGATGACTACAAAGTAGGACTTAAGTATGGTCTTGAAGTTGTGATGCCTGTAGATGAGCGTGGTTGTTATGATGAGAGTGTAAAAGGTTTAAACCTTCTTCCTAATCCAGATGAGTTTGTTGGGATGCATATCTTTAAAGCCAATGAACCTATCTTGGAGATATTGGGTGACTCATTGTTAAAAGAGAGTAAGTTTGTTCACTCATACCCACACTGTTGGAGAACGAAAAAACCACTTATCTACAGAGCAACGAACCAATGGTTTATCTCTATAGATGACAAAGCCCAAGGTGCCAAAGATACACTGAGAGACACAGCACTTAATGCTATCGAAGGTGTAGACTTTTATCCTAAAACATCTAAAAATCGTCTCAAGCCGATGATAGAGGGAAGACCTGATTGGTGTATTTCTCGTCAGCGTTCATGGGGAGTACCTATCGCATTCTTTAGAGTTAAAAGTACTAAGGAAGTGATCTTTGATACGAAGGTACTAGAACATGTAGCGAGTCTTTTTGATACGCAAGGCGCAGATGCCTGGTACTCTATGAGTATTGAAGATCTTCTTCCTTCAGACTCAGGCTATAACGCTGATGATCTGGAGAAGATTGATGACATCCTGGATGTATGGTTTGACTCTGGTTCTACTTGGAATTCAGTTTTAAGTAGTGGTAACTATGATGCTGGTGAGTATCCGGCATCTCTTTACATTGAAGGAAGTGACCAGCATAGAGGTTGGTTCCAGTCTTCATTACTACTTTCTGCAGCAGTAAATGAAGTTTCACCATATAAAACACTTATCACTCACGGATTTACTGTGGATGAAAAGGGTGAGAAAATGTCTAAGTCTAAAGGTAACGTGGTTGCTCCTGACAAAGTCATTAAAGAGTATGGTTCAGAAATTCTCAGACTGTGGGTAGCACTTTCTGATTATCAGTCAGATTTGAAGATCTCTGACGGTATTTTGAAGCAGACTGCTGAACAGTATAGAAAGATAAGAAATACGTTTAGATTTTTACTTGCGAATGTGGATGACCTTGAAACATATGTTAGCAATGATGCTTATGGTGAGTTAGACAGATGGATACTTACCAAAGCGGCAAAAGTATTTGCATCAGTCAAGAGCTCTTTTGATGACTATGATTTCCTTAGAGGGTTTGCAACACTGAATCACTTCATCACCAATGAGCTTTCAGGTATCTATATGGATATCACAAAAGACAGACTCTACTGTGAAGATAAGAACGATCCTGTAAGAAGAGCAACACAGTCTGCAATGGCGCACATCTCTAAAGCGATGTTAGGACTTGTAGCACCGGTATTGACTTACACAGTAGATGAGATACTTGAATACGCACCGGCACTGTTCAAAGCTGATATGGAAAATGTATTTGACCTTGTGTATGTTGAAGTACCAGAGGTTGAAGCGAGTTTTGATGATACAGTTCTTTTAGAAGCCAGAGTGAAATTTTCTGAAGCAGTAGATAAACTCAAAAAAGAGAAACTCATGAAGTCTACACTTGAAGTTGAGATCGCAGGTGATATAAGCGCATTGGCTATTAACGACAGTAAAGACCTTGAAGACTGGTTTGTGGTTTCAGCTATGAAATCAAGCAGTGAAGGTGAGCAGGTTGCTTCTTTTGAAGTTGATGGTAAGACATTTACAGTACATAAAGCAACAGCTTCAAAATGTCCAAGATGTTGGAGATTTACAAGTACCTCTGAAGAGTGCGCCTGTGATAGATGTGCAAAGGTAGTTGCCTAATGTTTGATATGACTCAGCCTATACAGATGGAAGTGATCATTGGCTCGATCGTTTTTATATTTGGATTGGTTGGTATAGGGTTGGCAGTAGTAGAATATTATAAGAGAAAAGGAAGCAAGTCGTGATAACACTAAAAGAAGCGTTAACAAAATCTAATGAAGAATTAGAAGAGATTAGAGCACAACTTGAAGTAAAAGCCAAAGAGAGTGGACTCAATGCTTATGTAGGCTATGAAAGTTCAGGTGTGGGTGTGCCTATCCTCATAAAAGATAACATTCAAGTGAAAGATTGGTCTGTTACTTCTGGTTCTAAAATTCTTCAGGGCTACATCGCTCCTTATGAAGCTACGGCGATCACTAACCTTAAATCTAAAGGGATGATGGCATTCGGTAGAGCAAATATGGATGAGTTTGCAATGGGTTCAACTACTGAGAGCTCTTTTTATGGAGCAACTAAGAACCCACATGGTACAGACAGAGTACCTGGTGGATCTTCAGGTGGATCAGCTGCGGCTGTTGCCGGAGGTATTGCAATTGCTGCACTGGGTTCAGACACAGGTGGTTCTATAAGACAGCCTGCAGCATACTGTGGTGTGGTTGGTATGAAACCTACTTACGGAAGAGTAAGTCGTTTTGGCCTGGCTTCATATGCTTCATCACTTGACCAGATAGGTCCTATCGCACAGAATGTTGAAGATGCAGCTATCTTGTATGATGCGATCAAAGGACATGACGATAGAGATTCTACTTCTGCAGATTTTGAGATAGAAGATATTGCGAATAATATTAATGCTGATGTGAAAATGACTATTGCAGTGATAGATAACTATATATCTGAAGCAGATGCAGATACACAAAAAGCCTATGCTCAGACAGTAAAAGCACTTGAAGAAGCTGGACATACTATCGTACATAAAAATATGCAAAACACAAAGTATGATATTGCAACTTATTATATTTTGGCGACAGCAGAAGCGGCAACGAACCTTGCACGTTTTGATGGTGTAAGATATGGAACAAGAGCAGAGTCTAAAAATACGGAAGAACTTTTTTATAATACAAGATCTGAAGGTTTTGGTGAAGAGGTAAAAAGACGTATCTTGCTTGGTAACTTTGTACTTTCATCAGGGTATTATGATGCATATTATGTCAAAGCTCAAAAAGTAAGACACCTGATAAGAGATGAGTTTAACGCTATCTTTGAAGAGGCTGACCTTATTCTTTCACCTGTAGCTCCATCTGTGGCACCTAAGATGGGTGCATCTGATGATCCACTTGAAATGTACAAAAGTGATATGTATACCATTGCAATCAACCTTGCAGGACTTCCTGCAATTTCACTACCTGTTGCTAAAGATGATGAGGGTATGCCTATAGGTTTACAACTCATTGCTAAAGCATTTAACGAAAAAACGCTTTTTGACGGTGCTGCAAGCATGGAAAAAGCTGTAAATTATATTAAATAAACAAAAGGAAATAACATGAGAATTAAAAAGAGAGCATTAACATTTGAAGACGTATTACTGGTACCACAACATTCACTTGTACTTCCTAAAGAAGTTTGTTTAAAATCTAATCTTACTAAGCGTGTAACACTAAACATTCCTATCGTTTCAGCAGCGATGGATACTGTAACTGAATTCAAAGCAGCGATTGCTATGGCACACTTAGGTGGTATCGGGATCATTCATAAAAATATGGATATCGAGACACAGGCAAAACAGATCACGAAAGTAAAGAAATCTGAGAGCGGTATTATCATTGATCCTATTTTTATAGGTCCAGATAAAACAGTTGCAGATGCAGATGCTTTGATGGGTGAATATAAGATCTCAGGTGTACCTGTTGTAGATGATGAGTTAAAACTTTTAGGTATTATCACAAACCGTGATATGCGTTTTATCACTGATATGCGTTTAAGTATCGCTGATGTGATGACAAAAGCACCTTTGGTGACTGCAAAAGTAGGTATCACACTTGATGATGCGGCAAAAGTACTTCAGGAACACAAGGTAGAAAAACTACCTATCGTAGATGAAAATAATGTACTTCAAGGCCTAGTTACCATTAAAGACATCGAGAAAAGAGAGAAGTTTCCTAATGCAAACAAAGATGAGCATGGTCGTTTAAGAGTAGGTGCTGCTATAGGTGTAGGTCAACTTGACCGTGCTACTGCACTTGTAGAAGCAGGTGTAGATGTTATTGTTCTTGACTCGGCACATGGGCACTCACAAGGTATTATTGATACACTTAAACTCATTAAAAAAACACTTGATGTAGATGTGATCGCAGGAAATATCGCTTCAGCAGCAGCAGCACAAGATCTTATAGATGCAGGTGCCGATGCAGTTAAAGTAGGTATCGGACCTGGGTCTATCTGTACGACACGTATCGTTGCAGGTGTTGGTGTACCTCAGATCTCTGCTATTGACGAAGTGGCAGAAGTGGCAAACAAGGCAGGTGTACCTGTAGTAGCTGATGGTGGTATTAAATACTCTGGTGATGTTGCAAAAGCATTAGCTGTAGGTGCAAGTTCAGTAATGTTAGGTTCTGCACTTGCAGGAACATACGAAGCACCGGGTGATATGATACTTTTTAATGGAAGACAGTTTAAAGAGTACAGAGGTATGGGAAGTATCGGTGCGATGACCAAAGGAAGTACAGACCGTTACTTCCAGGAAGGGACAGCAGCAGATAAACTTGTACCAGAAGGTATCGAAGGACGTGTACCATATAGAGGACGTATCTCAGATGTTGTTCACCAAATGATAGGTGGACTCCGTTCATCTATGGGTTATTGTGGTTCAGAATCTATCAAAGTATTCTGGGAAAAAGCAGAATTTGTTGAAATTACTTCTGCTGGACTTAGAGAGAGTCATGTGCATGATGTGGCTATCACAAAAGAATCTCCAAACTATTCTTCATAATTATTCTCTTCGCCATCCCCGTATTTGATACGGGGGATTCCTTTGAAATATAAATACGATATCTTTTCTTCCAATTAATCCTCTCTTCAAGCAATCACAAGCTATAATTTACCTATATAATTAAATAAGGAATTGTGATGCACGAACAAACACTAGCGGTCCATGCGGGATATGAGAAAGATGCACAAGGGACTATGGCAGTACCTATCTATATGAGTACAGCATATGAGTTTAGAGACACAGAACATGCGGCGAATCTTTTTGCACTTAAAGAGCTAGGAAATATCTATTCAAGGTTGATGAACCCGACTACAGATGTGTTTGAAAAACGTTTTGCAGCACTTGAGGGCGGAGTTGCTGCCATAGGGACTGCTTCTGGTATGGCGGCTATCTTTTATGCTATCGCGAATGTGGCAGAAGCCGGAGATAACATTATCGTAGCAAAACAGGTGTATGGTGGAACGACTACACTTACGGGGCATACCATCAAACGTTTTGGTATAGAGACACGTTACTTTGATGTGAGAAATCCTTCTGAGATTGAGGCATTGGTAGATGACAGAACAAAGATCATTATTTTTGAGAGTATTACAAACCCGAGTATCGATGTGGCTGACATTGATGCTATCGTGACCATTGCTGATAAACATAACATTTTGACTTGTGTAGACAACACGGTTGCTACACCGATCCTTTGTAAACCTTTAGCGCATGGTGTAGATCTTTCTGTACACTCTGCAAGTAAATATACGACGGGTCAGGGACTAGCAATTGGTGGTGTCATCGTAGAGCGTCATAATTTAGTAGAGAAGATCAAAGGTAATGCACGTTACGCACACTTTAATGAGCCTGATGCAAGTTACCATGGGCTTGTGTACTCTGATGTACCACTTCCACTCTTTACACTTAGAACACGTTTGGCACTGCTTCGTGATTTGGGTGCAGCACCATCACCTTTTAACTCATGGTTATATATTCAAGGGCTTGAGACATTACCACTTCGTATGAAACAGCACTCAGCTTCGGCATTGGCTATAGCAGAGTATTTGGAGGCACATCCAAAAGTAGGGAAGGTAAATTACCCAGGACTTAAATCAGATGCTAACTATGCATTGGGTCAGAAGTACTTTAAAGGTGGGCACAGTGGACTGCTTTCTTTTGAAGTTGCAGACAAAGAGACAGCACAAAAGATCGCTGACAGTACTGATATCTTCTCACTTGTGGTAAATATCGGAGACTCTAAGTCGATCATTACACACCCTGCAAGTACAACACACCAGCAGCTTTCAGCTCAAGAATTGATAGAAGCGGGAGTACCTGGCGGGCTTGTTAGACTGAGTGTTGGTATAGAAGATACACAAGACCTTATCGATGATTTAGCAAAAGCACTTGGATAGTTATAAAGCGCAAATAGGGTAAAATTATAAACAATTAACCTAACAACAAAAGCAGTCTATGAAAATCACAACTAAAACAGCACAGTTTAGCTCTCCTCTCTACCTAGAGAGTGGGCGTATCTTGGAACCGTATGAGATCGCCTATGAGACATATGGAGAGTTAAACGAAGATAAATCCAATGTTATTTTAGTGTGTCATGCACTGAGTGGTTCTCATCATGCAGCAGGAACATACGAAGGTGAACGAAAAGCTGGCTGGTGGGATGGACTGATCGGTGATGGTAAAGCTATCGATACCAGAAAATATTTTGTTATCTGTACAAATGTGATAGGCTCATGTTTCGGTTCGACAGGCCCTATGAGCAACGAATACCCAAGTGAAGATCCCTATAGACTTAGATTCCCTGTAGTGACCGTCAAAGATATGGTACGTGCACAGATGCATCTTCTTTCTCAGATGGGTATCTACCATGTACGTGCTGTCGTGGGTGGTTCTATGGGTGGTATGCAAGCACTGCAATTTGCTGTAGATTACCCGAATTTTGCAGATGATATCATTTCTCTCGCCGCTACCTATGCAACGAGACCCTGGACCATAGCATTTAACAAAGTAGCTGTTGAAGCGATACGTAGAGACCCACGATTTAAACATGGTAACTATGAAAAAGGTGCATTTGAAGAAGAAGGATTGGATGGTTTAGCCATAGGGCGTATCGCAGGACACATCTCTTACCTTGCACCAGATTCTATGGATGATAAGTTCGGACGTAACTATGTCAATAATGATGGTCTTTTTGAACTTTTCGGACGTTATGAGGTTGAGAGATATATGGAGTACAATACCAATAACTTTTCACGTATATTTGACCCGCTTTCCTATCTATATATAGTCAAAGCTATCAATACTTTTAATTTAAGTCGTGGATATGACTCCTTGCATGATGCTATTTCACGTATTAAAGCAAATGTACATTTGATAAGTTTTTCATCTGATTATCTCTTTTTCCCTTCGGAGATGGAACATATCGCTAAGATGATGGAGCGTAATGGACAGACCTATAGTTATCTTGAAGTCCAGAGTGATTATGGTCATGATGCCTTTTTAGTAGAGTTAGATAAATTTGAAGATCATATCAAGGATGTATTACAATGAAAAATGAAACATTTGAAGAGAAACTGGAACATTCAAAAGAGTTACTTGAGAAACTTATGAATCCTGAGATTACACTTGAAGAGTCTGTAAAGTTGTATGAAGAGGGTTTGAAAAATATCAAAGAGGCGCAAACACTGATAGAAGACGCCAAAACGAAGATCACTATCATAGAACAAGCGAATCAAAATACAGGAGATACTCTATAATGGCACAACTTGTTGTAGCTGCGCTCCAACTGCCAACTCTGGGTATGAATGCCACTAGGCTTGAGTTTTATCTGAAACAAGCCAAGCAAAGAAATGCAGATGTGATGCTCCTTGGTGAGTATGTACTGAACCACTTTTTCAAAGAGTTTGCCACGATGTCACCCAATATGGTTAAAGAACAGACGCGTAAACATACTGAACTTCTTAAACATCTTGCCGAAAAATATGACATCGTTTTTGTCGCACCTATTATTGTGACTAAAAAAGATGGATATCATAAAACCATCGTGAAGATCACACCCAAGACTACAAGATATTATGAACAGCAGATCCTTCTTCCTTATGCACACTGGAACGAAAAGAAATTTTTTGCTAATCCCATCAAACCACTAAAAGACCCTATGACATTCAATATAAAAGGGTTCAAGGTGATGGTGATGGCTGGATTTGAACTTCATTTTGACCATTTCTGGCAAAGAGCAACTGAAAAAAAGATCGACCTTGTACTTCTACCTACTGCTTCAACATTTGGGTCTCATAATCGTTGGAGAGAGATCATCAAAACAAAAGCCTTTTTACATGGCTGTTATATACTTAGGGCAAACCGTTTAGGTGAGTATAGTGATAATGAAGTCAAATGGAAATTCTATGGTGACACCATGCTGGTCTCTCCAGAGGGTGAAGTGGATATGATGCTTGAAGATAAAGAGTCCATGTTGGTTGAGGTGATAGATAAAAGAGAAGTTTTAGAACACCGTAAAGCATGGTCGTTTGAGAAAGAGTTGCAGTTAAGAATGGAATAGTTCTTTCTTAGCAAAGGAAATACTTTTATAAAAATGTATAAAAAGGATTTGATATGACACCAGAAGAATACTTTAATAGACAGATACAGTTATGGGGAGAGACGACACAAAAATCACTTCAAAATAAGAAGATAGCTATCATCGGTGCTGGAGGACTTGGCTCTACTTTGGCTCAAGCACTAGGTACTTCAGGTATAGGTGAGATACACATGGTGGATTTTGATACCGTCTCAAATCATAACATTCATAGACAAATAGCATTTACGCTTGAGGATGAAGGAAAAAATAAAGCTAAAGCTGTAGCCGCTCTTATAGAATCTAAAAACCCTTTTGTCAAAACTGTAGCTTTTGATATGTATTTTGAAGATTTTAAGGGGATGGGGAATAGTTATGATCTCATACTTGATGCTACAGATAACCTTCCTGTAAGAAGTGAAATAGATAAATATGCAAAAGAGACAAAGACTCCCTGGATTTATGCAAGTGTAGAAGAGTTTAACGGGCAGGTTTGTTTCTTTGATCAAGCAAACTTTCAAGTCTTTAACATCTCTGACCATAAACCAGGAGGAATCACTGCACCTATCGTGATGCATATTGGTTCATTGCAAGCTAATCTAGCACTACGTTATCTTGCAGGACTTTCTGTAATGAAAGATAAGCTTTATTATCTTCATTTTAATAATGAGGGTGAGTTGATTACACAAAAATTTGGAATGCCAAAAGTCTAACTCTAAAACAAATAATGCTAAAATATATTATAAGGTAAGGGATCAATATGAAATTAAAAACATTACTTTTATCAGCGTTGATCTTGTTCTTTGCAGGATGCACGCAAGAGACACAAAATAGTCTGAGTCGTTCACTTCAAAACTGGACAGGTACCAATGGTGTGCTTGATATCTATGCCGGTGATAAGCTGGTACATAAGTTTATCAAAATAGATAAACTTTCAACAGCGTATGGAAGTAATGACAGCAAGTTAAGACCTTATCGTTATGGATATGGAGTTGATGATTTAAACTTTAACGGTAAACAAGATGAGGGAGAGATGAAAGTCTATTTTGAATTTTCTGACTACTCAACCTCTTATGTATTTTATGAAAGAAACACACAATAATCACATTTAAAGGATAAAAATTATGAAAATTATTACGACAAAAAATGCACCACAAGCGATCGGACCATATTCACAGGCAGTTGAAGCGAATGGAATGATCTATACTTCAGGACAAATCGGTTTGACACCTGAGGGTGTATTTGCCGCAACAGATGTGGCTGGTCAGATGGATCAGGTGATGAAGAACTTGATTGCTGTATTGGATGCAGGTGGGGTGACTCTGAACGAAGTGATTAAGACAACGATCTTTTTAGCAGATATGAATGATTTTGCAACTGTGAATGATATCTATGCTTCTTACTTTGGAACACACAGACCGGTGAGAAGTACTGTGGCAGTCAAGACACTGCCTGCAAATGCACTTGTAGAGATAGACTGTGTAGCACTAAGAAGTGGACTTACAAGTGGAGATTACTCATACTAGTGAATAAATCTGCCTAGTTTAAAAAAATATTAAAACAACTTTGGGTATAATCACGAACTTTTTAAAAAACAATAGATATAAAGGGTTTGCAATGTACGCAATCATTAAAGCAAGTGGCCAACAATTTAAAGTTCAAGAGGGTGATATCATCTGTTTTGACAACATGAATCTTGATCCAAAAGCAGCGGTAGAATTTAAAGAAGTTTTAGCGCTTGACAACGGTGAATTAACTGTAGGAGCTCCTTTCGTAGAAGGTGCTGTAGTTAAAGGTGAAGTGATCAATGAAGGTAGAGATAAAAAAGTTATCATCTACAAGAAAAGAAGAAGAAAAGATTCAAAACTTAAAAGAGGTTTCAGAAGAAGCTTTACAAGAGTTAGAATTACTAAAATAGCATAAGGAGCTCAGATGGCACACAAGAAAGGACAAGGGTCCACTCAAAATAACCGTGATTCAGCTGGACGTCGTTTAGGCGTTAAAAAATTTGGTGGTGAAGCAGTTATCCCTGGTAACATTATCATCAGACAAAGAGGAACTAAAGTTCACCCAGGTAATGGTGTTGGAATGGGTAAAGACCATACAATATTTGCACTTGTTGAAGGTGTAGTTAAATTTGATAACAAATCTGCTACTCAAAAGAAAGTTTCAGTAGTACCTGCATAATCCCTATCTAAGTCCGACAAGTTCGGACTTATTTATCTGAGTTATATCAGATTAATTTCCCTCTTTTTTTTCATCCTCTATAACCAATAGATGTCTACATTTGTTACGACCTAAAAACCAACCATCATTATAATACTTATCGTTATTAAAGAGCGTATGTGATTTTGTATACACACCTTTAGACGTGCTACATCCATCTGCAATGCCTTGTTGATAGTTCGCAGAAAAGTTTTTACCAAAATAGATACCGCTATGATAATATCCACTTTGATGTACAGATTCTTTTTTAGAGCTACAGCCGGTTAAATAGAATAATGTAGTAACAATTACTAATAATGATATAGATTTTCGATGAAGCATATATCCGCCTTTTAGATCAAATATAAAAATTATAGCGATTATTCCCCTAATTTAGGTATAATTTCGTAATTCATATACTATGGTCATATACGTTGGGTATATACAGTAGTTTTTTTCACAAGATTAAAGGTTATAAATGTTTGTAGATAGTGTAGAACTAACAATTAGTTCTGGTAAAGGTGGTGCGGGTGCCATCTCTTTTTGGACAGAAAAATTTGTCTCTAAAGGTGGTCCGGATGGTGGTGATGGTGGCCGTGGAGGTTCTGTACTTTTTAAAGTAGATAACAATACAGATACACTCTCAGCACTTCGTGGTCGTAACCATATTAAAGCAGAAAATGGTCGTCCAGGAGAAGGTCGTAAGTGTTATGGTCGTAAAGGGCACGATACTATTATTACGGTTCCTCCAGGTACTACAGTTGTAGATATGGAGACAGGTGAAGAACTGCTTGATCTTGTCAATGAAGGTGATGTTGTTCCCTTCATTGAAGGGGGTAAAGGCGGTTTAGGAAATATGCACTTTAAAAGTTCAAGCAACCAAAGACCAACTTATGCACAACCTGGACTTCCAGGGATTACTAAACAAGTAAGACTTGAAATGAAACTCATCGCAGATGTAGGTTTAGTTGGATACCCAAATGTAGGGAAGTCTACACTTATAGCTACACTTTCAAATGCAAGACCACAGGTAGCCAACTATGAGTTTACTACATTGACACCGAAACTTGGTGTGGTGCATATGGGTGATTATGATTCCTATATGATGGCAGATATTCCTGGTATTATCGAGGGTGCCAGTGATGGTAGAGGTTTGGGTTTAGAGTTTTTAAAGCATATCGAGAGAACCAAAACGTTACTTCTGATGATAGATGCGGCAAATTACAGAGAGATGAAGTATCAGTATGAGACGCTTCTTGTTGAATTGCATCGTTATTCTGAAACACTTGCGGCACGAAAGCATGCGATTGCCATTACCAAAATTGATGCACTTTCCCAAGATGAAGTCAATGCTTTAACAGAAACATTTTTGGCTGACATAGGTTTGGAAGCCAATGATACGTTAAATAAATATAAAGCAGATACAAAGTATCTAAGTTATGGATTTAAGACAGACTTTGGTGTGAAACTACCAGAAGTGAAGCCATTTTTTGTACTGCCTATCTCATCTGTAGCACACTTAAATACGGAAGCGTTACGTTATGCTATTGGTGATTTTGTCAAACATGTTAAAGCAGAAAATGAAGCTGAGTAAGTAGGTTTTATGAAAAGAATAGTCATTAAAGTAGGTTCTCATGTCTTAACAGAAGATGGTGCCATTGCTAAACCACGTATGTTGGCTTTGGTAGAGTTGATTGCTGAACTTAAAGAAAATAATTATGATGTGATCTTAGTGAGTTCTGGTGCTGTATCTGCAGGATATACACAATTACCATTAAATAGAAGTATTGTGGCAAATAGACAAGCTCTTGCCGCTATTGGACAACCCTATTTACTTAAAATGTATCAAGAAAAGTTCGCTAAATTTAATGTACTCTGTTCTCAAGTACTTTTAAGTGCTGATGTTTTCGATTCTAGAAAGCATACAGAACATGCAAAAAATGCCATAGATACACTTTTGAAAAATAATGTAGTACCTATTATCAATGAAAATGATACAGTGAGTATCGAAGAATTGGTTTTTGGAGACAATGACAGACTCTCTGCACATGTGGCACACTATTTTGACGCAGCACTACTTGTTATACTTTCAGACATTGATGCCTTTTATGATAAGGATCCAAACAAATATGACGATGCTAAACGAAGAGCTATCGTAAATATGATAGAAGAGAGTGAACTCAATGCTGAGCATACGCCCAATAATGAATTTGCTACAGGCGGTATTGTGACTAAACTCCAATCTGCAGATTTTTTAATGAAACAAGGTAGAGAGATGTTTTTGGCAAGTGGATTTGATCTTAGTGATGTGAAAGCTTTTCTTGTAGATGGTGAGCATAAGGGTGGCACACTTTTTAAAGCCTAAACGCGTTTAATTTATAATAAGAAGAATAGAATGAAATATAAAATAGTTTACATGGGAACACCCCACTACGCAAAAGAGATCCTCAATACACTGATAGAAGCTGAAGACATGGAAGTCTCTTTGGTTTTAACACAACCAGACCGTCCTGTAGGACGTAAGAAGGTTTTGACACCACCTCCAGTAAAATTGTTAGCACTTGAACATCACATTAAAATCTTACAGCCTAATCGTCTAAGTGATGAAGGTATAGAAGAAGCTATAAAAGATGTGAAGCCTGATTTTATAGTGGTGGCAGCATTTGGACAGATCTTACCTAAGAGTATATTGGAAATTGCTCCTTGTATCAACTTACATGCTTCACTTTTACCTCAGTATAGAGGTGCCTCTCCTGTACAACAATCTTTACTTAATGGTGATGAAAAAACGGGTGTTACTTCCATGCTGATGGAAGAGGGCTTAGATACCGGTCCTATGCTTGAAAAAGTAGAATTTATCATACCATCAGACATGAGGCTTCATGCACTGATGGCACAATTGACCTCTGATGCATGTACACTTACACTAAGTACAATTCGAAATTATGACAACATTACAGCTCAAGCACAGGATGAAGATCAGGCAACACTTTGTAAAAAAATCAAAAAGAGTGATGGTGAAGTAGATTTTGAAGATGCAAATTTAATCTATAATAAATACCGTGCATTTGAAGGTTGGCCAGGTATATTTACTGCTGATGGTACAAAACTTGATGGACTTAATATCGTAGATGCAACATCTAAGAACAGCACTTTAGAGATCCTCTCATTTGATGCTGACAGTGTAGTGGTTGGATGCAGTAAAGGTGCATTGAAAATAGAAAGTTTACAGCCTGCATCAAAAAAGGCGATGTCGGCCAAAGCGTATTGTGTAGGAAGGGGGCTGAAAGTTGGAGATACTCTGCTTTAGTATGCTTCCTTCTACACAAAAATATCTGGTAGATCAGTTAGAGAAAGGTAAGGTCCAAGCACCAATAGCTGTGATATGTTCAGAACAAAGTTCAGGTCTTGGAAGTCGTGATAATTCTTGGTCTGGGGGAGAAGGAAACTTTTTTGCTTCTATAGCGCTAGATTTAGATATGCTTCCTCAAGATTTACCGCTTGGGTCTGCTTCGATATACTTCTCTTTTATCATGAAACAAACACTTGATGCACTTGGTGAAAATATCTGGTTAAAATGGCCCAATGACTTCTATTTAAATGATGATAAAGTAGGTGGAACCATTACCAAAAAAGTGAATAATACATTAGTGTGTGGAATCGGAATAAATTTAAAAAAATCTCAAAATGGCTACAGAGCCTTACAGTGCGATATTTCAGCTCAGAAATTACTGAGAAATTACATTTTGGCACTTGAAAAATTTCCAAAATGGAAGCAAATCTTTAGAGAGTATGAGATAGAATTTGAACTAAGCAGGGAGTTTTCAGTTCATATTGAAAATGACAAAAAGAGCCTATCGAATGCAACTTTATGTGAGGATGGCTCTTTGATTATAGAAGGGGATAGGGTGTTTAGTTTACGATGAGCGAAGTAATTAGCATAGCCAACCAAAAAGGTGGCGTAGGGAAAACAACAACAGCAGTAAATTTGGCAGCTTCTTTAGCCGAAAAAGGCAAGAAAGTCCTTCTTTTGGACATTGATCCACAGTCCAATGCAACAACAAGTTTAGGTTTTAGTAGAAGTGATTATGAATATAATATTTATCATGTACTTATAGGAAGTAAAAAGCTTTCAGAAGTCATACTTAAAAAAGAAGTTGAAAACCTTAAACTTGTGCCTTCGAACATAGGATTGGTTGGTATAGAAAAAGAGTTTTACAATCCTAAGGCAAAAAATAGAGAGTTGGTTCTTAAGAAAAAAATTAAAGAGGTTTCTTCGAAATTTGACTTTATTATTATAGATTCACCTCCTGCACTGGGACCTATTACAATTAATGCTTTGAGTGCATCTTATTCTGTGATCATTCCTATTCAGTGTGAATTCTTTGCACTGGAAGGTCTTGCACAGCTACTCAATACAGTAAGTCTTTTGAAAAAAACGATTAATCCAAAACTCAAGATCAAAGGTTTCTTACCTACGATGTATTCTGGACAAAATAATCTTTCTAAACAGGTACTTGCTGACCTAAGTCATCACTTCAAAGATAAACTTTTCCACATAAAAAAAGGAAAAGAGTGTATTGTTGTACCTCGTAATGTCAAGATCGCTGAAAGTCCAAGTTTTGGTAAACCTGTTACTTCTTACGCTGTAAGTTCTAAAGGTTCTGTCGCGTATAGAGACCTGGCAACAGTGATAGCAAGAGGTTAAGTATGGCATTAGGCAGAGGGCTGGGAGCGATCCTTTCTGAAGTAGAAGAGGCTTATGAAAAAGACTTAAGTGATATCGATAGTTTTGAACTTGAATCACAAGGTGCAAGGGTAGAAGAATTACCTGTTGACCGTATTTCAGAGAACCCTTTTCAACCACGTAAACATTTTGATGAACAAGCGCTTAAAGAGCTAAGTCAGTCTATCGCAGAACATGGGCTGCTTCAGCCTATCGTTGTTATAGAAAAAGAAGATGGCTATCTTCTTATCGCAGGTGAGCGTCGTCTTAGAGCACATAAGCTTGCAAAACTCACAAATATAAAAGCGATCATAGCGGATGCAGACATAGACGAAGTAAGACTTCGTGAACTTGCACTTATTGAGAATATACAAAGAGAAAACCTTAATGCCATAGAACTGGCAAACTCCTATGCAGAGTTAATAGAAGTACACAATATCACACATGATGACCTCTCTTCTATCGTACATAAAAGCCGTTCACAGATCACCAATACTATGCGTCTTCTCAGCTTATCTCCTTATGTTCAGGAGCAACTCGTTGACGGAAAGATATCTCAAGGACATGCGAAGGTGTTAGTGGGTCTTGATGAGAAGAAACAAAAAATTGTGATAGACAGTATTATCGGTCAAAAACTATCTGTGCGTGACACTGAAAATATGGTGAAGAAGTATAAAGGTAATGTGTCTGTAAATGTACCTAAAACAGCTACGCCAAATCTACTGGAAAAATATGCCGATGTTTTAGCAGAAGCTTTACCTTTTAAGTATAAGCTCAAAACAAAAAGTATTGAAATTAGTTTTGAGAATGAAAAAGAGGTTGAAAACTTCTTAGCACAGCTACAAGCAATGAACGATAAGAAGATAAATACTTTATTTAAACGTATGCTCAAATAAAATCTACAATTCACCTTTATATTTAAAATACTCAGAAATTTTAATCATACCCTCATGACAATAATGGTAAAATAACGCGAAATTACATGAGGAGTTTTAATGCTTGACATACATTTACCATTGATGTTGTTCGTACTCGCTTTATTTCTAACCCTGCTTGTTCTTTTAAATAATATGCTATTTCAACCATTGGTAAAATTTATGGATGA
>CALDBH010000023.1 GCA_937938065.1 uncultured Sulfurovum sp.
AACATGTGTCTCTGGTCCATATACTTCAATGTAAAGACCCATTCTATCAGCTGCTTCTTTAATATCTTTAAGACCTTTTTCATAGTTTGGTCCACCACGTCTAACGTAGATCTTGATTCCTACTTCTTTCATCTTCTCTTGATACTCTTCAAATGCTTGAATAATACCTGTAAATGTTTTTGCAACATCAGTAAAGTTAGCAATAGCTCCACCAATGATAAGGATCTTATCTCTACCCTGTGCATCTTTTTCTCTTGTCATAAGATCAAGAAGTGTTTCTGCATAGAATTTAGTCTCACCAGTTGTTGGTCCACCTGAGTACTCACCATAGTTAGCAAGGTCATCAATACCGGCAAAATCAGCAATAGTATCAGCGTATACAACTGAAGCACCACCACCGGCTACCATTGTCCAGATACGTGCTTCTGGTTTAAGCAGTGTAAGCTTAAGTGAAGCACCTGTTTTAGCATCTGCTTCTTCAATCGCTTCAACTTCTGGAGATTTCGCTTCCATACCAAATGCAGTTGGGTAAGCAACATCACCCCACTCTTCTACCATCATGAATCCAGCAGTATCATCTAGTTTTGCAACCATATCAAGAAGTTCGATCTTGTTACCTTGCATTACAAATGGGTTGATCTCAAGGTATGCAAAGTTTAATTCTCTGTATGCTCTGAAAAAACCAATTGCAAATTCAGCAAACTGAGCTTTGTCTTTTTCTGCAACATCAGCAGGAATATTTGCTCTGATCTTGTTAGCAATTTGGTCTTCAGTGTCAGTAATTTTGAAAGCAACTTCAGTTACTTTCTCTTCCCAACCCTCTTCAACTTCCATTCCACCTTCAGCAGACATGTAAAGCATATCGTCATCACCTACACATGTAGCAGAGATATAATACTCTTCTTCCTGTGCGTGTGGTGTGAATGGCTCAACTACAAAGTGAGTCAACATATCAACTGATGGTTCACCTGTTGGTGTATCACCGTCAAATGAGAAGTATACTTTTTGCTCAGAGCTTGATTTTTCATCGATCCAGCTAACAGCTTTAGCCAATGAAACATCACCTGGTTTAGCATCTCTAAAAAGTACTAAATCATTTTTACCTCTTTTACCAAAAAGCATATCTGGTTTTGCAACCAATGTTTTTTCGTTTAACCATGCATTTGTTTTTGCAGCTTCAGTTAAGTCTGCTCCATTTTGAACCATTACAGTTTCATATGCATATGTAAAGTCTGGGAAATATTTATCCCAGTGCTTTGCCAAGATTGACTTTGCGTCATATTCTCTAATCGCCTTTTGAGCCATTGAGTTCTCCTTTAGTTTAGTTCTTGATAGTTTAGCATCAGATAGATTTAGCTTTAGTATAAGTAATATAAACTATAAGTAGAAAGTAAATATTGTGTATTTTAGAAACAGTTTTAGGGGATTATATGCTTCTATTCTGGGCAAGGAAGAATATCATAATATCTTAACTGATAACGTTCTCTTCCATGTGCCCCATCGTAACACTCAATACCTTCAGATCTTAACTCATTTGCCAACAGATACGGTTTGTATATACGATGTGCAAAATGTCGCTTAGGATCTTCCAGAACCAAATAGAGTACTTTATGTCCTACTATGAGAAAAACACTTAAAGCCAGAAATGACATCACTACTATAAAGCCTCGTTTATACCGTTTCTGAAACTGTGGTAAACGTACACCTATGGCATGATTAAATACATCTAACATAAGTACAATGGAAATCATGACATAAGGCGCAAAATCAGTGATATGCACACGCTGTCTGATCGAGAGGAGTAAAGAAAAAGCTAATGCGGTAAAAGAGATATACCAAATAAGTGTTTTTTCCCCTCTAAGCAAGATCCTATACATCGCGAAGAAAAAATAGAGAAACAGTAAAGGTGAAAAAACGGTAGCATACAATCCGAATATCTCCACAAAGTGTCCTGAGGGTCTTCCCCCTATCTCTATGCCTTTAGCCAAATAAACAAAAGCCAATAGAAAAGAAAGAGAAAAAATAGCCAATTGTTTTTCTTTGTGCATCACTGCATAAAATAAAACAGCAACAAAGAAAATAATGGAAGCTTCATGAACTAAAAAAAGTGCCAGCATAAGTGGCGGAAGTAAAAGATAATGGCCTTTTTCATAAAGTAATACAAAAAGTAACACAAGTGGCAATACGATAATAGCAACATTCACCAGGGTTGTTGCAGTGATAATACCAGGTAAAAGCATAAAAATAAGTGTAGAGAGATAGACATCTTTAGATTTTTGAAAATGACGTCTGCTCAGTTCAAAAAAAAGCCCTATACTAAGAAAACCAAAGAAGAGGAAGATCGCCCTAAAACCTATAAATCCAGCTCCAAGGCTATCACCCCACCTCATCAATGTGCCTACAATGTCATCTGAAGTATAAAGTATCTTTGCCTCATGAGCAGTAATAGGAGTTGTTATCGCAAGGTAAAAAACAGCTATAGCATAAAAAAATAATGCTAAAAAGAAATGCTGTTTTTTCATAATAGGTTCTTAAAGTTTTAAAAAGTTGTCTAACATTTCATGTCCATGTTCACTCATAATAGACTCAGGGTGAAACTGTACACCATAAATAGGTTTATCTTTGATCTGTAGAGACATGATCTCGTCATCATCTTTACTGTGTGATGTTGCGATGATGCAATCAGGTAAAGTCTCTTTTTTGACCGTTAAAGAGTGATAACGTGTGGCTCTAAATTCATTTGGTAATGCTTTAAAAATAGGTGTCTCTGCGTCCACAACAATTTGTGACGTTTTTCCATGCATCATATTTTTCGCCCTTATCACATCTCCGCCAAAAGCCTGTGCAATACTCTGATGCCCTAAACAAATACCAAAAATAGGTGTAGTATCTGCAAATTCTTTAATCACATCCAGTGTAACACCTGCATCATCCGGAGTAGCAGGCCCAGGAGAAAGGATAATTTTATCTGGATTCAATGCTTTGATCTCATCTATCGTCATTTCATCATTACGTATGATCTTTAAGTCTGCTCCAAGTTCTCTACAATACTGTACTACATTGTAAGTAAAGCTGTCGTAGTTGTCTATCATTAATACCATTTTATTACTTCCTATTTAAATCTTCAGACCAAAAAAACTCAATCCATTTGTCTGCTTCCTGTACATACCAATCTGGAGCTATTCTAGCACTTTTCTTATAAAAAA
>CALDBH010000024.1 GCA_937938065.1 uncultured Sulfurovum sp.
GCAATAAGTAAAGATTTTCTATCAAGCTTATGTTCAAAACATTCATTCAGTATATTTTCTACTGTTTCTAAGGTCTTGTACCCTTCCCCATCAGGAATGGTTACAACATTAAGTTTTGTTGCCTTTAGGTGAGAAAGAAGCGTTTCTAGATGAAATCCTGCAACTGTCGGGTTCGTAACTACAACGACATTGGTGTCAAAAGTAAGTTGTGGTAATGAATCAATCGTGATGTCATAAGTAATATTTTGAGTATGTGCTAATTCGATAGGGACGATCATCTAGTAAAACCTTGCGCGTTATTATTGGCTTTATTTTATCTTATTTGTGATTAAGTATCGTTTTAAGGGTTTGTATTCCCCTACAGAGCCTCTATTAAGACTCAGTGAGTGCAAAAGGAACAAGCAGTTTTGGGTGTCTATTTGTTGTAAGAATAAAGTCTTGAATTTTGTTAGAGATAAGTTTTCTAATACTCTCTGTATTGAGATGTTTTTCAAAAGGTGCAATTTGGAGTATATCTTCCATATTTGAAAGTTCTCGTATAGGATTGGCTACTTTCTGTTCGATGTTCATTTCCATGTTGAAGATATGTGAGAGTGTCTCATAATGTTCTATGATCATTTTTTTACTATTAAAGTCTCCTTCTGGGTCAAAGTCACCAAGCGTAAGCCCTAATCCCAGTGTTTCAGAAATATCAAAGGCTGTAGATGAGATGGATTCCATCTTTTCATTTTCACTCATAAGTACTACAGAGCTTTTGATGTTATAGAGCAGTTTGTCACCAAAAAGGAAAACCAACTTTTTTAAGTCATAGAGTGTTTCTTTAAGATCATCTGCCTCAAATGTAGGAATACTGTTCATCACAAGCCCTACATTATATTCATGTATATCATTTTTCACTAAAGATTTGACATTATCGTTATCATAAGAGATAGAAAGTGTAACACGTTCTGACTCTAATGTTTTTAGTTCCTCTATCAGTTTAAAATTATTTGGATATAAGATACGGACATACAGTTCTTTATCTTCTAATTTCTCAAGCATATAGATACTCTGTATAAGGTAAAGCATTGCATCTTTTTGGTCATATCTAAGATCCAAAACAAGATAAATATTTTTACCAAATGGTTCAGGGAAATGACCTATTCTTTTGTTGATCGTCTTGTATACACCATCAAGTACGATTGGTTTTCCTAGGATGAGTAAGGTGTCATTGGGACGTATCATCGTGGCATTTGTTGGAAGGATCTGTTTCTCATCTCTGTAGAGCGCAGCGATCTTCCATTGATTTTGAAGTATTGAACCTATGTGTCTATAGGCATAAGAACTTCCAAAAGGTACATGTACTTCCATGATCTCACCTTGCCCAAGTCCAACATTCTGAGCGACTAGAGGTACATTGGGAAGTTGGTCATAAAGATGGGCAGCTATAAGTTGATCACTGTGCACTATAGTGATGTTCTCCTGGTCTTTTCCTATCTCATTATCATCCCATTGATTTACAAGAACGATACGCATTTTAGTGTTAATAAGAGCGATATTTTTAAGTGCATAGCGAGCATCTTCTATATCTTCCATAACGATAAAAAGATTAGAGAATTTAGTAGCATCCATGATATTCTTAAGTTTTGAAAAACTTGTAGGGTCAGCATCAATGATTGTGATGTTCTTACCCATTTTATCGGGTGTTGTATGTGCTTTATAGCATGTCACATAGTATTGATTTTCAGCAACTCTATTTTGACTGACCCATTCTATAAAATGTTTAGCGATGCTACCACTAGCTAAGATAAGTATGTTTTTGATGAAAATCCTTTACATAGTACGCCAAGAATAAGCAAGCTTATATTGGCTACGCTATCGTGTGAAGTTCCTACTGAAGGAAACTCACGCGATCAGTCGTATTAAAAAATTACAAGAAAAAACTTTTCAATTAACGCATTGTTTTTGTCTTATTCTAGAAAATATAGATATACTTTCGTAATTATTTTTGAGGGATATTATAACACAATGGAATTTCAGATAGATAAAACAGATGGTAAAGCAAGAGCTTGTACTATAAAAACAGCTCATTCTACTATACAAACACCGGTCTTTATGCCTGTAGGAACTGTCGGTGCTGTTAAAGCGCTTGATGCAACAGACCTTGCTACATTCATTAAACCAGAGATTATTTTGGGAAATACCTATCATTTATATATCCGTCCAGGTGATGAAACGATCAAGACCATGGGAAAATTGCACGGTTTTACGAAATATCCTAAAAGTTTCCTCACAGACAGTGGTGGGTTCCAGGCTTTTTCACTCTCAGACAATGTTAAGATAGATGAAGGGGGTATTACTTTTAGAAGCCACGTTGATGGAAGTAAACACTACTTTACCCCTAAAAAAGTGATAGACATCCAACATAACTTAGGTTCAGACATTATGATGATTCTTGATGATCTTGTAGCCCTACCCGCTACGCAAGAACGTATTAAAGCAAGTATCGAACGTACTACGCGTTGGGCGCAGGAATCTATAGACTACTTTAGAGCTAAACAAGAAGAAGGCATAGGTGTTGATCAAAATATCTTTGCTATTATCCAGGGGGGTACAGATAATGCTTTTCGTGAGAAGTCGGCTAAAGAGCTCTGTGCTATGGATTATGATGGTTTTGCTATAGGTGGACTTAGCGTTGGTGAAGCCAACCAAGATATGTATGACACGGTAGAGTGGACCACGCAATTTATGCCTGAAAACAAGCCTCGTTACCTTATGGGTGTAGGAACACCGGAAGATCTAGTAGAGAATGTTGCACGTGGCGTAGACATGTTTGACTGTGTTATGCCTACTAGAAATGCGCGTAATGGTACACTCTTTACAAGTTTTGGAAAAGTGAACATTAAAAAAGCTGCATATACGACTGATGAAGGACCGATCGACCCTGAATGTGGATGTATGGTCTGTCAAACCTATTCACGATCATATTTGCGCCACCTCTTCCGTGCAAGAGAGATCACGTATTTTAGACTAGGTACGATCCATAATCTCTATTACTATCTTAACTTGATGACGCAGATGAGAGAGGCTATACAAGAAGAAAGATTT
>CALDBH010000025.1 GCA_937938065.1 uncultured Sulfurovum sp.
TCGATGATCTCTATATCACCTAGACTATCTATCTTTTTAGGATTATTAGTAAGAAGTTTGAGCTTTTTAATGCCAAAATGATTTAAGATAAACTCAACCACTTCATAGGTACGTTCATCTGCTTTAAATCCTAACTGGTGGTTTGCTGCTACAGTGTCAAAACCTGAATCTTGAAGTGCATAGGCATTGACTTTATTGAGCAGTCCAATGTTACGTCCTTCTTGACGATGATAGATGATCATCCCACCCTCTTTTGCGATGAGTGCCTGTGCATAATGAAGTTGTTCTCCACAGTCACACTTGGCTGAGCCAAGCGCATCACCGGTCAGACATTCGGAGTGCACACGCACGATGGGCTCATCCGACAGATCTTCTGTAAAAATAGCTAAATGTTCTTTACCCTCACCATTTTTCGTGCCTTCTTTAAAGGCTTGTATTTTAAAGGTGCCATATTTGGTTGGTAAAGTAGCGATTTGTGATATATCAATATTATTCATGATGAGATTATACTTTAAGAATGAACAATTAATAATTAATAATTAATAATTAGTGTAAAATACTTTAAAAGATATCACAAGGTTAGTATATGTTCGCACGTTTTAGAAGAAAAAGAATCAATCCCGTTCTAAGAGATCTCCTCCAGGAGACACATTTGAATGTCAATGACTTCATCTACCCTCTTTTTGCAAAAAGCGGTACAGGTATCAAGGAAGAAGTAGGTTCAATGCCTGGTGTATTTCAAATGAGCATCGACGAGATAGTCAAGGAGTGTGACGTACTAAAAGAACTTGGTATCTATTCCATCATCCTTTTTGGTATCCCCGATACAAAAGATTCTGTAGGATCTGACGCGATGTGTGAACATGGTATCATCGCGCAAACTGTACGTGAAGTTAAAGCGGCACATCCTGACATGTTTGTTGTCACAGATCTCTGTTTCTGTGAATACACAGACCATGGACACTGTGGTGTAATCGATCCTGTACTCCATACTGTTGACAATGACATTACACTTGACAACTTAGCCAAACAAGCGGTTGTACATGCCAAAGCAGGTGTTGACATGATAGCTCCTTCAGGGATGATGGATGGAATGATCACTGCCATACGTGCAGGTCTTGATGGGGCAGGATTTGAAAACTTGCCTGTTATGTCTTACTCAACCAAATTTGCTTCTGCCTACTACGGACCTTTCCGTGATGTGGCTGAGTCAAGTCCAAGTTTTGGAGACAGAAGATCTTACCAAATGAACCCGGCTAACAGAAATGAAGCGATACAAGAGAGTATAGAAGATGAAAAAGAGGGAGCAGACATCCTAATGGTTAAACCTGCACTTGCCTATCTTGACGTTGTCAGAGATGTTAAGAACAACACTTCGCTTCCATTGGCTGTTTACAACGTCAGCGGTGAATACTCTATGCTCAAAATGGCAGCAAAAGCAGGTGTGATAGACTATGATAAAGTCATGATGGAAACACTCATGGCATTTAAACGTGCTGGTGCTGACATCATCATCACCTACCATGCAAAAGAAGCGGCACTTTTACTTCAGAAATAATCTCTCTATTCTGCCTGCACTTACTTCACAAAGTGCAGGTCTCTACAACTTTCAACCCTTTTATGGTAAAATAATCTCTTTTAAATTTTCAGCCTTACTATCTATACAAAGAGGTTGAAATACGAGGATATAGTGATGAGACACTTTTTGACACTCAAAGATTTTACCAAAGAGGAAATCTTGGAGATGATAACATTAGCACAGAAGATCAAAGCACAGACAAAGCAACGCAAGTTTGTACCTTACATGGAACACCAAACGCTTGGGATGATCTTTGAAAAGAGTTCTACGCGTACACGTGTGAGCTTTGAGACAGGTATCTACCAGCTTGGCGGCGTGGGACTTTTTCTCTCTTCTAATGACATACAGTTAGGGCGTGGTGAACCGATGAAAGATACGGCTCGTGTTATCAGCCGTATGGTTGACATGGTGATGATACGTACCTTTGAACAGTCAAAACTTGAAGAGTTTGCAAACTTCTCTAAAGTACCTGTGATCAATGGACTAACAGACTCTTACCACCCTGTACAACTCATGACTGATTACCTCACAATGATAGAAAATGGTAAAGACAACGACCCTGTTGTGGCTTATGTGGGTGACGGAAACAACATGACACACTCTTGGCTTATGCTTGCAGCTAAACTTGGATTTGAACTGAGAGTGGCAACACCTAAAGGGTATGAGTGTGATGAAGGCATTGTGAATGATGCACTTGAAATAGCCAAAGAGAGTGGTGCCAAGATCACCTTTGGGAATGACCCTAAAGAGGCAGTCAAAGGATGTGATGTAGTCACCACTGATACTTGGGTCTCTATGGGTCAGGAAGATGAAAAAGAAGAACGTGTTCGCGTATTTGACGGATACATGGTAGATGAATCTATGATGTCTTTAGCCAAATCTGACGCTATATTCTTACACTGTTTACCTGCATACAGAGGCTAT
>CALDBH010000026.1 GCA_937938065.1 uncultured Sulfurovum sp.
CTCAGGTGGACCAACAACTGGTGAGACTAAATTCTATGCAGAAACACTTCTTGATCTTATGACAAGAGAAAAAGATGCACAGGGTAGAGATAAGATCCTTATTATTGGTGGAGCTATTGCTAACTTTACTGATGTTGCAAAAACATTTACAGGTATCATTCAAGCGTTTGAAGAATATCAAGAGAAGATGAAAGAAGCAGGAATCAAGATCTACGTTAGACGTGGTGGACCAAACTATGAAAAAGGTCTTAAAGATATTAAAGAAGCAGCTGATAGAATGGGTCTTTACATTGAAGTATATGGACCAGAGACACATGTTACAGACATCGTGCGTATGGCACTAGAAGCGTAGGGAGAGAAGAATGTCAAAATTATTTACTAAAGACACACAAGCGATTTTTTGGAATAACAACAAAACTGCTATCCAAAGAATGTTAGACTATGATTACACAATTAAAAGAGAAAAACCATCAGTAGCAGCTATCGTTGCTCCTACTTCTGGTAACAAATTTGATAAATTTTTCTATGGTCCAGATGAAGTGATGATTCCACTTTACAAAACAACTGCTGAAGCAAAAGCTGCACATCCAGATGCAGAATCACTTCTTAACTTTGCATCATTCAGAACAGCATATGATGTAACTATGGAAGCACTTAACATCGGTGGATTTAAATCTATCATGATCACAGCTGAAGGTATCCCTGAGAGACTTGCTCGTGGTATGAACGAATTTGCTAGAGAAAAAGGTGTAACAGTGATCGGGCCAGCAACTGTTGGTGCTATTGCTCCAGGTGCATTTAAGATTGCAAACATCGGTGGTACTATTGACAACATCATCAACTCTAAATTACACAGAGCTGGTTCTTGTGGTCTTGTAACACGTTCAGGTGGTCTTTTCAATGAGCTTTCAAACATTATCTCTATCAATGCTGACGGTATTGCTGAAGGTGTAGCGATCGGTGGAGACAGATTCGTTGGTTCTGTATTTATCGACAACCTTCTTAGAATGGAAGAGAACCCAGAAGTTAAATATATGATCCTTCTTGGTGAAGTTGGTGGTACTGAAGAGTACAAAGTAATCGAAGCTGTTAAATCAGGTAAGATCAAAAAACCAATCATCGCATGGTGTATCGGTACAATTGCTAAGTATTATGATTCAGGTGTTCAATTCGGTCACGCAGGTGCTTCTGCAAATGCTGATTCTGAAACTGCTGAGTACAAAAACAAGGCTATGGCTGAAGCAGGTATCCATGTACCAGCATCATTCAATGACCTTCCGGCAAAAATCAAAGAAGTATTTGAATCTTTAAATATCCCTGCGATTCCAGAGCCTGAGATGAACACAGTTCCTAAAGTAAGAAGATCTAAAGAGTTTATCTGTACGATCTCTGATGACAGAGGTGATGAAGCAACATATGCTGGATTCCCTATCTCTTCAGTAGCAACACCAGATACTGGTAAAGGTATAGGTGATGTTATTTCACTTTTATGGTTCAAAAAACAGTATCCAAAATGGGCTACAGAGTTTATTGAAACAGTAATCAAAACTGTTGCTGACCATGGTCCGGCAGTATCAGGTGCACACAATGCAAAAGTAACTGCAAGAGCTGGTAAATCAGTAGTTGAATCACTTGTAACTGGTCTTCTTACTATTGGACCAAGATTTGGTGGAGCGATTGATGGTGCTGCAGAGCACTTCAAATATGCAGATGACAATAACCTTTCTCCAAAAGAGTTCTTAGGTTACATGAAGACACAAGGTATACCAATTCCAGGTATTGGTCACAGAATTAAATCTCTTAAGAACCCAGACCTTAGAGTTACTGGTCTTATGAATTTTGCAGCAGACAACTTCCCTTCAACACCACTTCTTGATTATGCAAGAACAGTTGAAGCATTGACTACATCTAAGAAAGAGAACCTCATTCTTAATGTTGATGGTACTATCGGTATCCTTATGGTTGATATGTGGAGAGCATTAGGTTACACTGAAGATGAGATCAATGAATTCATTGCATCAGGTACACTTAACGCATTCTTCATCGTAGGTAGATCTATCGGATTCATCGGTCACGTACTTGATGAAAAACGTCTTGCTATGCCTATGTATAGACACCCAATGGATGATATCCTTTACGACGTACAAAAAGCAGAACAAATATAAAAGTTTAGCTTCGGCACATCTTTGTCCGAACGGAGTTTTCCCGTTCGGACACATACTATTAGTATGCTCCCTCTCTACAAAACCTCAGTTCGGACAAATCTATACCAAATCTAATCTTTTATTGCTAAATTAATTTTCTCAAATCAAAAATAATTTTTATTAAATAGTCTATTTCCATCTAGGAAATCTAACTTAGAACAAATATGACCAAATCTAAACTTTTATTGTAAAAATATCTACTGTACATTAAAAAATATTTTTAATTAAGAGCTTTGTTAAAAAAAATATACACTAAATCTAAATATTTTCTATAAAATATTCTACGCAAAACAAAAAATATATTTAGAATCTTTAATACTATTTAATTGTAACAATTTAATTTAGACAAATAAACCATATAATCTTCTTTTTCTTCTAAAAAATTATTCCACTATTTCTACTTTTTTCTCATTTAATCTTCATTAATATTTATATTATAAAAGCAATAATATAGTCTTAAATTATACTACTTTCATTTCTGAATTCTTTTAATAAAGTGCTGTAGGGCACTAGCAGTAAATTGAGTTAAAATAAGCCAGTTTTTAGTCATTTTTTCCTATATAATGTAAGTAAAAAAAGAATTTCAAGAAATTTTAGATATTTCCTAAAAAACCCTTGACAAGGAAAGAGTTCGGTGCTATAATACGCGTCCAACAACACATGGACGACTAGCGAGTTGCTAGGAAGAGTGTTATTGAATGATCTTTGACAACCAAATATAAGTAAACAAATCAACGTCTATTTG
>CALDBH010000027.1 GCA_937938065.1 uncultured Sulfurovum sp.
GAATCCTATTATTTCCTTGGCTTTCGGGAGTGTAGAAAACAACTTGCTTCTAGTTGCGCGTTCCTTCTTAACTATTGTTATTGGGACCATTGTAATTATCACAATGTCTTTTTTTGTTTCCGAGATCATAGGATGGAAGCTCGCTGGTTCAGAAATGATCGCACGTATGAGGCCCAGTCTTCTTGATTTGGGTATTGCTATTGCAGCAGGAGCTGCCGCCGCATTTGCATACACTCGCCCCAATGTCTCTTCGTCACTTGCCGGCGTTGCGATCGCTGTCGCACTAGTGCCCCCGCTGTGCACAGTTGGTATCGCGTTTTCACTAGGATATGAAGCCGGCACTGATATTGGTTTTGAAATAGAGATTGTGAGCGCTAGGGGACCATTCTTATTATATCTGACCAATATATTTGGCATAGTTTTCTCAGCCGGTCTGATTTTCTTTTTTCAGTACTTTCGTCGTCAAGTCTCTTCAGTTTTTGCGTTGATTCTTATTAGTTGTTGTTTGCTATTGGTCATCCCGCCATTGGGAATAAGCATGGACAATCTGTTGGTTCGTAATCTGGTACATCGCAGTTTGACTGATAAAACACAAGAGTTGGTAGGAGTGGATAGTGACATACGATTTAGTAACCTAAGTGTACGTATTAGACAAGGCGTTGCATTCGTTCGAGCCGATCTGGTTGCATCACCAGGCATATTGAATCAGGATGTTGTGGATTCAATTCGGGATAATATTTCTGGACTTGCAGAGATGCCGGTTATTCTGGAGTTCAGCATTATTCCTGAGACAATAGTGCGCAGTACTGATGTTGTCAAAGCACCTGAATAATAGTTCACTTAAAGGAGAATAAATTGAATTATTTGGGTAACAATGATGGAGAGTAGAATAGCATTTACACGGGAGCAGAGATGAAATTAAAGATGATCCGATGTTTTGGCAAAGTTGGCCCTATTCGGGCAATAGTTCTGCTGTTATTCCTTTTGCTTGCAGGATGTACGATTTCTCCTACTCCCCAGACTGAATCGGTGGATTACCGCGCCCGTGCCGAAACTCAGATCGATAGAGGTGTTCAGGTCTCTGCTGTCGTATTGAGCCCTGAAGAGACAAAAAAGAGCTTTGAAATACCGCTCGCAAACAAAGGAGTTCAGCCCATCTGGCTCGAGATAGAGAACACTGAAGACAAAGAGTTCTTCTTAATGTTACTGAGCATCGATCCGGACTATTTCTCGCCATCGGAGGTTGCCTGGATGTTCCGCTCATACGGCGAGAGCAACCTGGATGATGAGGAGGGACTGAAGGAAAAAGGCAGCCTTGGCGACAAGATAGAGATGTATATGGACAGACATATACCGGTTGTTGTGCCACCTCGCAGCACAGTTTCTGGCTATGTCTACACGAATCTTGACCCGGGCCGCAAGGCTTTTGAGGTTACGCTTTTTGGAGATAACGAGGCGCGGTGGTTTGAGTTTGTTCAGCTTGTGCCAGGTTTTAAGGCGGACTTCATGCAAGTGGACTTTGACCAACTATACCCGCCAAACGAGATCCAAGACCTTGACCTCGAAGGGCTGCGCCAGTACCTCGAAACACTGCCGTGCTGTGTGTTGGGTGGTGATAGAGAAACAGCGGGTGATCCTCTCAACCTTGTGATTATCGGTGATGGGACGCATGTACTCTCGACCTTAGCGCGCCGGGGTTGGGATCTCACTGAGACGGCGCATGGCGCTAGCATCTTGGGTACTGCTATTTCGTCTGTATTCGGAGTGAAATACCGAACATCCCCTGTGTCTCCTCTCTATCTCTTTGGTCGACCGCAGGACATTGCACTGCAGAAGTCCCGAAGTACTGTAGACGAACGCAACCATCTACGGCTTTGGCGTGCACCAGTGACCCTGAATGGAAAGAGGGTCTTTGTGGGTCAGATCAGTCGCGACATAGGCGTGAAATTTTCCAGCAAGACTATCATTACACACAAGATTGATCCTGTAATAGATGAAGCACGCCTGTACATTACCATGGATATTGCAGCCTCCCAGACCTTACGGGCGATAGGTTACGTTAAGGGTGTCGGTTACTCTGACCGCAAAACACCTCGGTTCAACTACACTGAGGATCCTTTCTATACTGACGGCTTGAGGGTAGTACTCATCCTTGGTGAAGATCGACTTTCTATCGATAGCATTGAGGACTTGCCATGGGAACGAGCAACGGAGAGAAAACAAAATAAAGAAGATATAAAATAAGACTGAATAGACTTTTGCGCTGGTCAGTTATGATGATGTCAACCTTTTTACAGGGCAATATTTCATCAATTCTAACCTTCCTGATGAAGGGTATTTAATAACTAGCTACTTTTCCTCATCATATAAATAAATCTTGTTTGAAAACCTTATAAAATATATAACTTTATAAGGTTTTCATTTATGATTTAGTATGTTTAAATATTACTAGATTGACCAATTTTAAATAACAATAATTAGATTATAAAACTACCTGTGAACTTCTCTTAAAATTGGTACACTATGGGTACACTCCTATGACATTGTTTGACATTTATTGTCATAATTTGTCAAAAAGAATAATAAAGGTGTAGTTATTTAAGCCCTAGTATGTCGTTGTTTGTGTATAATTTGCGTTGGTTGTCAATTATATAATGTAATTTCCGACCTGCGGTACCACAACAATTATTTGTTAAATGCGGGCGTAGCTCAGTGGCTAGAGTTCCTGCCTTCCAAGCAGGCTGTCGAGAGTTCGAATCTCTTCGCCCGCTCCACTTTAACAAACTATTTTACACACATTATGGATATGCGGGCGTAGCTCAGCGGTAGAGCATAACCTTGCCAAGGTTGGGGTCGACGGTTCGAACCCGTTCGCCCGCTCCATACACATGAATCTTCAAATCAAATCCCAAACTCTTAATTTCTTTTGCTATAATCCTACTTATAAAAAATAAGGCATATCATGACAAGTGCTAAAACACAGTGCAAGCGAAGTACTAAATGCTGAGTCGTAAACTAGTAGTGGCAATTACAGGTGCAAGTGGCGTTCAGTTGGGTAAGAAGTTTGTTGACTTTTTACCTGAGCACATCGAAGTACATGTAGTCGTTTCTGATAATGCCCTCACTGTAGAGTCATTTGAAAACAAAAAAGTGACTTTGCATTCGAGTGAAAACATTGCAGCGTCTATCTCTTCGGGTTCGTTTAGGGTGGATGCTACGGCTATCATTCCTTGCAGTATGAATACTTTGGCGAAAGTAGCCTGTGGCATAAGTGATAACTTAGCTACACGTGTCGCTGCTGTAGCACTCAAGGAACAGAAGAAGTTACTTCTTGCACCCAGAGAGTTACCATTTTCTGCCATAGCGTTGGAAAATATGCATAAGTTAGCCACTCTGGGAGTCATCATCGCACCGCCTGTGATGGGATACTACTCTGAGTCATCTTCACTGGAAGATATGGAAAAGTTTATCATCGGTAAATGGTATGATGTGTTGGGCATCGAAAATAATCTTTATGAAAGATGGAGTTAATATGAGTGACATCAGAAAAGCTATATATCCAGGGACTTTTGATCCTATCACTTATGGACATTTGGACATCATTACACGTGCCTGTCATATGTTTGATGAAATTATCGTTGCAGTGGCAGACTCAGAGGCTAAAAAACCAATGTTTACACTTGAACAACGTATAGATATGGTCAAAGTAGCTACCAAAGATTTTCCTAAAATAAAAGTAATAGGATTCCAAGGTCTACTTGTAGATCTTTCAGATGAGTTAGATGCAAATATCCTCGTAAGAGGTCTTAGAGCGGTAAGTGACTTCGAGTATGAACTTCAGATGGGTTATGCTAATGCTTCACTCAAAAAAGAGTTAGAGACCGTTTATCTTATGCCAACTTTGGAACATGCTTTTGTGAGTTCCTCTGTAGTGCGCTCCATTCTAAACTTCGATGGGAAAGTAGAGCACCTTGTCCCAGAGGCAGCACTAGATCTTATAAAGTGTTTACGCTAATGTATGTACTTTTTGAAGGCATAGACACCTGTGGAAAGAGTACACAGATCGATCTCATTTCAGAAAAACACCCTGAGATCATAGTGACGCATGAACCCGGTGGCACAGCATTTGGTAAAAAAGCAAGAGAGATACTCCTTTCTGATTCATTGGCTTCCAAGCGTGCAGAACTTCTACTCTTCTTAGCTGATAGAGCGGAACATTACCAAGAGGTCATCTCTCCAAATAAAGATAAGGTCATCATATCTGACAGAGGATTTCTTTCGGGTATAGGGTATGCCCTTGCTAATGGTGATTTTGATTTTGAGGAACTTGTAAGCCTTAACCGCTTTGCGCTTGAAGGACATTTTCCAGACAAGGTCATCCTGTTTTTAACCGATATGAAAACCTTGGAAGAACGAACTTCTGTTAAATGTCTGGATGGCATTGAGCTTAGAGGCTTGGAGTATCTTTTAGAAGTACAAGAGCATATGAAACAAAGTATACTCAAACTTGGTATTCCTCATCTTTTTGTAGATGCGACAGAAGATATAGAGACAATACATACACATATAACTGATTATTTAAGGAACACACTATGATCAACCCGCTTAGAGGCATGAAAGACCTTACTTTTGATGAAAGCCAGCGCTTTGTACACATCATAACTACAGCCACAAATGTAGCAAAAAAGTATGGTTACAGTTACATTGAAACGCCTATACTCGAAGAGACTTCTTTATTTAAACGTTCTGTAGGTGAAAGTTCTGATATTGTCGGTAAAGAGATGTATCAGTTTGAAGACAAAGGTGGTAACGATGTCTGTATGCGTCCAGAAGGAACTGCAGGTATCGTACGTGCTTTTGTTTCTGCTAAACTTGATCGTCAACCAGTCAAACAGAAATTTTACTACTACGGACCTATGTTCCGTTATGAGAGACCACAAAAAGGTCGTTTAAGAGAATTTCACCAGTTTGGCTGTGAAAGTTTTGGTGAGGCTTCTGTCTATGAAGACTTTACCATCATTACTATGATAAGCCAGATCTTCTCCGAATTAGGAATAGGCTTTGATCTAAAGATCAACTCACTTGGGTGTAAGGTATGTATGCCAAAATACAAAGAAAATCTTGTAGGCTCTTTAACTGCTATCAAAGATGAACTTTGTGAAGATTGTAATCGTCGAATTGGTACAAATCCTATACGTGTACTTGATTGTAAAAATGGCAAGTGCCAATCACTCTTGGTAGAGTCACCAAAACTCATTGATTACCTTTGTGTAGAGTGTGATCCAGACTTCAACAAACTCACTGCCTTGCTTGACAATGCAGGTATAAATTATGAAGTAGATACAAACCTAGTACGTGGATTGGACTACTACAGCAAAACAGCCTTTGAGTTCATTAGTAACGAGATAGGTGCACAAAGTGCCATCGCAGGTGGTGGACGCTACGACAGGCTTGTAGAATTTCTAGATGGTAAACCTACTCCAGCGGTAGGTTTTGCCATAGGTATAGAACGTATCATGGAACTTGTTCAGATGCCAGAAGTGCAAAAAGAGGGTATCTACCTTGGAGCTATGACCGAAGAGGCTGTAGAAGTTCTCTTCCCTATAGCTGCAGCCAAACGTAAAGAGACAAAAGTAACCCTGGAGTACGCTTCAAAAGGTTTCAAGAGCCATATGAAGGGTGCAGATAAAGTCAATGCCAGATATTGTGTACTCATCGGAGAAGATGAGTTGAAGAATGGTACGGTTTGGGTGAAAGACTTGGAGAGTAAAGAAGAGTCTGCAGTTGCAGTTGGGGAATTTTAAAAAATCCCCTCTAGCGTAGCCATGCCACCAAATCCTTACTTAACTTCGACACTGCTACATTCGTAGCATTCACATACCCTTTTGCATCTGTAGTTGGTGTCGCTTCTTTGTAATTGAACCTTTTACTTTTTACTAAACGTCCCGTTTCGGTATTTATGAGGTTGAACTGTATGGAAACTACAGCATGTGACTCTTCTCCTCGAACTCTATGATGAAAAGCAAATATCATACTCTCCAGCCTATACTCTTCCTTAACCGACGACGTATTAGACAAGACCACTTTGAAGAGTTTACTCTCATCTAGAACTTCTATGAATATACCTTGCAAAATTTTTCTCATATTGTTGGACCATTCAGAGTTTTGGTAGTTACCGCTATCTATACTACTGTAAGAGAAGTTCATCTTTTGTGATACCTTGTCTTTTAGACTCTGAGGGTATGTGACTTTAATACTTTTGTTTTTATATGTATTTCCATGCATAGCACTGACAATGGGTGTGTCTAAACTATAGACTTTAAGTGCAGGTTCTTTTGTACATCCTAAGAGCCCTATGAGTATGATGCTAAATGCTAGTTGCTTACTTTTTCTCATTCGCCTGGTCCTCTTCTTGATTCTCTGGATTTGAACAGTAGGTCACTCGGATTATGTTCCAAACTTCGTGACATATCATTAAGCTGACCTAAGAGTATATCGATATCTATAAGTATCGGTTCAAAGATCTTTTTGAAATTATAATCCCCGTTGTCTATGCTCTTCTCTATTTTAAGTGCCACACGGTTAAAGTTTTGACTGGTTTCCTTTAATTTATCGATCGTAGGAACTGTAACTTCTTTCATATCTGAAAAATCGGTAGTAACTTTCGCCATAGAAACCCTAAACTCTTTTAGGGTTATATTTATCTCTTCAAGAGAAACAATGACCTTATCTTCCAGTTCTTCTGCTCTTGCTGTTGCTTTTTCTGTATTATCAAGGATATTTCCCATCGTTTCAATGTTATGGTCTGAGAGCAGTTTTTGACTCTGAAGTAAAAGAGCTTCTATTCTATCCGCCACTCCGCCAATGTTGTATGTTAATTTTGACAGTAGTGAGGGTTTTGTTTTTATGAGGGGAATGTACTCTTTTGTAGGGACTAAGGTTTTAGCTGCATTTGTACCACCATCTATCTCTATAGATAAAAGTCCTGTAACACCAAACATTTGTGTATGCGCTACCATATCCTCTTTGATAGGTATACCCTTCTTAATTTTTACAAATACTTCAACCATTTCTATGTTTTTAGGATTAATTTGCATTTTACTGACTTTACCAACATCTACACCACGTAATTTAACACTAGAGTCTATGGAAAGTCCGGCAATCGACTCTATCATTTCTAGTCTATAGGTATCAAATTCTTCTTCCGTACCATACTTGGCAAGCCAAAAAGCAAACCATACCATACCTGCACCAAACAGTAATACGAAGATCCCTACAATAGTATAATTGACTTTGCTATACATCTTTTACCTTATCCTTGAACCTCTCTTTTGTGTACTCATTCTTAAAGAATTCTTCCACAAAAGTATGCTGTGATTGTAACACATTTTCAAGTGACCCTTGTGCCACCACATGTTTATCTGCCAAAACTGCCATCCTGTCTACTATACTGAAAATACTCTCCAGATCATGTGTGATCATCACAACGGTGATACCTAACAGATCCCGTAACTCCACGATAAGTGCATCAAAATTTCGTGCACCTATAGGGTCCAGTCCTGATGTAGGTTCATCCAAAAAGAGTAATTTTGGCTCCATCGCCAATGCCCTTGCAAGCGCAGCACGCTTCACCATTCCGCCACTGAGTTCAGAGGGGTAAAGTGCACCTACATACGGTTCCAGCCCTACGAGCGCTAACTTAGATTGCACCAATTTAGATCTCATGGTCCTAGAGATATTTGTAAATTCTTTGAGTTGTACTTCTATATTTTCTGCGATAGTCAAGGAAGAGTAAAGTGCACCAAACTGGAAAAGGACTCCCCAATCACTGCGTAATGCCTGTGCCTCTTTAAAACTTATATCACTTAATGATTTTCCTAGAACGGTCACCTCACCAGCACTAGGTTCAAGAAGCATTATCATCTCTTTCATAAGTACTGATTTTCCAGAACCACTTTCACCCAAAATACCATAGATCTCATTTTCATCGATATGAAGATTTATCCCATCATGAATAGTTCTTTCACCAAACTTTGTGACAACATCTTCAACTTTTATGACGGTATTCATAGTCCAAGCTCCGTAAAAATAACTGAAAAGAGTGCATCAAAAGCAATAACTAAAAAGATGCCGTTTACCACTGATTTGGTAGTATGCAGTCCAATACTCTCTGTGTTATTAGAGACTTGCAGCCCTCTAAAACACCCTACAGCTGCGATGAAAAATGCAAAAACCGGTCCTTTCATCATACCCAGTAAATAGTGTTTAACCTCCAGAACTTCATACACTCTGTCTATAAATTGTGTCATAGAGATACCCAGCTGCATATTGGATGCGACCATGCCACCCAATATACCTATAATATCAGCGAAGAATATCAACAGTGGCAGTGCTATCATTAACGCAAACACACGGGGAAGGACTAAAAACGTATAGGGGTCAAAACCCATGGTACGCATGGCAGCTATCTCTTCGGTTATTTTCATTGCCCCTATCTCAGCCGTATAGGCAGAACCACTACGCCCCGCAATGACAATAGCAGTGATCATAGGTCCTAACTCCCTGGTGATGGAGAGAGCTACTGTATCTACAATAAATATATCTGCACCAAACTTAGCTAACTGAACAGATCCTTGATATGCGATCACCATCCCTACTAAAAAAGAAGTCATTCCAATAATGACAAGGGCATTAAATCCTGATTGATGAATGTGATACACTGTCTCTTTAAAACGTATATCTTTAGGGTTCACAAAAGTATGAAACATTGCATAAAATAGATGTCCGATAAACGTAATGAAACTCTTAATATCTTCATATATCTCAAGAGTTCTTTTACCCAGATTTTCGAGAATATCTTTTTTTCTAAAAGCTTCAGGCTCTTGGATATTGCTATTGAGAAGGTTATACATATCTTTTTGATTGTCTGTATAACCTACTACTTCTATCTCTGTTTCTTTTTGAAATCGCTTAAAATATTCTATAAAAAGTAGTACGCCTGCACTGTCAAATTCACTAACCTTGGAAACATCCCAGACGATCTTTTTATCACAAGGAACTTTTGACAGTTCATCTTCTATTTGAAGCACTGAATTCAGTGTCCATTCCCCTGTAGAGGTAAGCTTAAGGTGATGCTGGTCTGCTTCATACGTTAAGAACTGTTTCATCATAAGAATTATTATAGGTAAGATTAGATTAAGTTTGGCTATAATTATCATAATTAAACAGCAAGGCACTATGATGAAAAATTTTGGTTTAGACATTTGGGGTGATGAAAACTTTATCATTCAAGATGATACTATCAATGTTAATCATGCTTCTAAGCCATCATTGATCTCCATCACTCAGGAGATACGTGAAAAAGGCTACAAAGGACCCCTGCTGCTTCGTTTTCCTCATCTCATAGAAAAGCAGATCTCAACACTCTTTAACACCTTTGAAAAAGCCAAACAGGAGTTTAACTATAAAGGGAACTTTCACGCTGTCTTTCCTCTTAAAGTCAATCAATTCCCAAACTTTGTACATGCACTTATGGATGTTTCTAAAGATTACAACTATGGCCTTGAGGCGGGAAGTAAAGCGGAACTTATCATTGCGATGACCAAAACCCCTCTGGGCGCACCTATCACAGTGAATGGATTTAAAGACAAAGAGATGATATCACTTTGTTTCATCGCAGCGAAGATGGGACATAACATCACCGTAACCATAGAAGGTCTTGGAGAACTAGAGACTATCATCCAGGTCAATGAAGAATTTAATGCTGAAGTAGAGACACCCATTGCACCTAAGATAGGTGTACGTATACGGCTTCACAGTTCGGGTATTGGCATCTGGGCCAAAAGTGGTGGGTACGGTTCTAAGTTCGGGCTTACCTCTACAGAGCTCCTTGAAGCCTATGAACTGCTGAAAAAGCATGCGCTTTTAGACCACCTCTGGATGATCCATTTTCATATAGGTTCACAGATGGGGGACATTGCTCCATTGAAAAAGGCATTGAGAGAAGCCGGAAACATTTATGCAGACCTCAAAAAACGTGGGGCAGATGCACTTGGCGCCATCAATATCGGTGGCGGTCTTGCAGTTGAGTATAGCCAACATGAAGATAAACAAGAAAGAAACTATTCACTAAGAGAATTTGCCAACGATGTGGTTTTTCTTATGCAAGATATTGCCAAAAGCAAAGGCGTAGCAGAACCTGATATTTTTACAGAGTCTGGGCGTTATATCGCAGCTTCACACTCTGTATTGGTTGCACCGGTACTTGAACTCTTTTCTCAAGAGTATACAGAGAAGGGTCTACGCCTTAAAGAGGCCAATCCTCCTCTCATACAGGAACTCTATGACCTATATAACTCTTTAAGCCGTGAACGTGCCAGAGAGTACCTGCATGATGCCCTTGACCATATGGAAAGCCTGCTTACACTCTTTGATCTTGGATACATAGATCTTGAAGACCGTTCAAATACAGAGATACTTGTAAATCTCATTATCAAAAAATCCATCGCATTACTCAAAGATCAGGATAGCGATGAACTCAAAAAACTGCAGGACCGTATACAGGAGAAGTACCTTGTCAACTTCTCAGCCTTCCAATCATTGCCTGACTTTTGGGGCTTGGCACAACACTTCCCTATCATGCCTTTGGATCGTCTGGATACCAAGCCGACCAATCCGGCAAGTATTTGGGATATTACCTGTGACAGCGATGGAGAGATAGGCTTTAATCGTGACTTGCCACTCTATCTGCATGATATCGATGTAGATACAGAAGAGTACTTTTTAGCCTTTTTCCTTACAGGAGCATATCAAGAAGTATTGGGCATGAAACATAACCTCTTTACCCACCCTACTGAGGTAGTGATCAACTTTGACGAAGAGGGAAAACATACTGTAGATAATCTAATCGAAGCACAAAACATTATGGATATTTTAGATGATTTAGATTATGATACCTATCTTATGGATAAAACACTAAAATATAATATTGAAGAATCTGAACATCTCAGTCATGAAGAAAAACGTGAACTTTTAGGTAAACTTTACCTTTATTTAAGTGAAAATAGCTATCTTAAGACCATTCAAGCCATTGACGAGGAGCGTTAGAAGTGAACACATTTAGTCTTATCAAAGAAGATTTTCTTAATGTAAAAAGGAATGACCCTGCCTTACATTCAACCTTTGAACTCTTTTTTAACTACCCTGGGCTGTGGGCGCTTCTGTTTCATCGTTTGGCACACTCTCTTTACAAAAAAGGATTACGATTCCTTCCACGGTTTATCTCTGCTATCGGGCAATTTTTAACGGTCATAGATATACACCCTGCAGCAAGTATCGGTCGTAGGGTTTTCATTGACCATGGTGTAGGGGTTGTCATAGGTGAAACAGCCATCATCCATGATGATGTGATTATCTATCAGCAAGTAACATTGGGCGGAGTAAGTACAAGTAAGGGGAAAAGACACCCAACCCTTGAAAGTAACGTCGTTATAGGTGCAGGAGCTAAAATACTGGGAAACATCACTATAGGAGCTAACTCAAAAGTAGGTGCCAACTCTGTTGTGGTTAAAAATGTACCCCCCGACTCAACTGCCGTAGGTATACCTGCACGTGTTCTTAAACGAGGATTTGATAAAGCCCCACTCAGTCACAATAAGCTCCCAGATGTCAACAAAGAGATATATGAATATCTTCTCAAACGTCTTGCTATAGTTGAAACTGCTGTTGAGACTGGTGACCATAAGCACATTAAAGAAAAAGACCATGAACTTGAAGAGCTCTATGACACCTTTATCAACTCCATGGATTAGATAGGTCTGCTGCTTTTTTTAACGCATTTTTTGATATAATTATGCAATTTATAATCAAAGGTTTTAACATGCTTTCAGATCGTATCCAAACACTCTCTCCTTCACTTACCATAGCTATCTCTTCACTTGCACGTGATTTAAAAGCACAAGGTAAAGATATTCTTTCTTTCTCTGCTGGTGAACCAGATTTTGGAACACCTCAACGTATTAAAGATGAAGCTATCAAAGCGATCAACGATGGATTTACACAATACACTGCCGTACCAGGAATCCCAGAACTTCTAGAAGCTGTAGCAGCAAAACTCAAAAGAGACAATAACCTAGACTACGCGCCTTCAGATATCATTGTAAGTAATGGTGCAAAACAGTCTCTTTTTAACCTTTTTCAAGCTGTACTGAATGAAGGTGAAGAGGTTATCATCCCTGCTCCATACTGGGTAACGTATCCTGAACTCGTAAAATACGCAAGTGCCGTGCCGGTCGTTATAGAGACAGATGAGATCGGTGGATTCAAGATCACTGCTGAGCAGCTCAGAGCAGCCATTACACCTAAAACAAAAATGATTATCTTGACGACACCATCGAACCCTACTGGTTCAGTCTATTCTAAAGAAGAACTTGAAGCAATCGCTGAAGTACTTGAAGGAACAGATATCATCGTAGCAAGTGATGAAATGTATGAGAAGCTTGTCTATAACATTGACTTTGTTGCTACAGCGAGTATCAGTGAAGATATGTACCAAAGAACTGTGACGATAAATGGTCTCAGTAAATCTGTAGCGATGACAGGATGGCGTTTTGGATACTTGGCTACACCAAACAAAAAACTCATCGCTGCGATGAACAAGCTTCAGAGTCAAAGTACATCAAACATCAATTCAATCACGCAAAAAGCGGCTATCCCTGCACTGCTTGGTGAAGTAGATACAGAAATAGAACAGATGAGAAGAGCCTTTGAAGGAAGAGCAGATGAAGCGGTTAAACTCTTCAACGACATTAACGGTCTTTCTGTACTTAAACCACAAGGTGCATTCTATCTTTTTGTAAACATCAAAGATATCTCAAATGACTCTATAGAATTCTGTAAAGAGTTACTCCAAGCTACAGGTGTTGCTGTAGTTCCAGGTATAGGTTTTGGATCAGAGGGTTACTTTAGATTTTCGTTTGCTACAGACATTACAACGATACGTGAAGGTATCAGACGTATCGAAAAGTTTGTACAGAGTAAAAGGTAAGACTCCCTTTACTCCTTAGACCAAGATACTTTCTTGGTCTCATTTATTTTTGAACTACTTTTTCTTCTTTGTCATATTTTCCATAATAAACCATACCATACCAATAATACCAAACAAGATCACTGGAGCTATCCATGGATTTATCTTGATATACTCAAACACTGCGATGATCGCTTCACTTGAATAATATGCACTCAAGCCGATAGTCAATACAAAGACAATCGATGCAAATATATTATAGAAAGCAAACTTTTTAAAATCATACTTGGCAAGTGCCATGGAGAGAGGTACAAGGGTTTTTATACCATAGAGAAACTTCTGTATAAATATAGCCGCTATCCCATACTTACGCATGATAAGCGTAGCAAGGGCTATTTTACGTTTATGTTTTGCAAAGTAAGGCTGTATCTCTTTTTTCTGGTATTTCCCCAGATAAAAGAGAAAGATATCTCCTAAAAAGTTTGACACTGTAGCAACTGCCAAGGCAGTGGTCAAATCCATTTTTCCCATAAATGAAAATACACCTGCAGCTGCAACGATGAACAGCGAACCGCCAAATGCAAAAAATGCTACAGCTAAGTAACCCCAAGTCTCTAAAGAAGCAAAATCCATAAAAAATCCTAAATAGTTTATTAAAGAATCATACCCAAAATAAGTTATAATCCTTCTCATGATTGAAACACTAATGAGTATACTCTTTGTCTATGTCTTTATACTTTTAGGCTATATGGCTAAACGTATCTTCAAAGAAGAGATGAATACTAAAACACTTACACTGATGTCTGTCTACTTTTTACAACCCTTTGTCACCATCTGGGGTTTTAGTACAGCCAAGTTACATAGTGAACACCTTTATGTCCCTCTCATCTATCTTGCCATCATCTTAGTCCTGCTAGTTCCAACCATTGTACTGGGAAAAATGATATTTAGTGACCCAAAAGAGAGAGCCATCTTTTCCATAGCCGGATTTGTAGGAAACACGGGGAATATAGGTATCCCATTGGGTATCGCACTTTTTGGAGAAGCATCTGTCATCTACACTACCCTTATCAACATAGCCAATGTCTTTGTCGTCTATATCATCGGTGTCTATATCTATTCACGAGGTTCATTCAGTATTAAAGACTCACTCTTTAACATTGTCAAGATACCTATTATCCCGGCTTCTGTTGTTGCCATATTAATTAATATATACGATATACCTCTAAGCTCTCAGATAGAAGAATTCTTCAAAATGGGCGCATATGCCGGTATCGTCCTTCAACTCTTTTTACTGGGGACATTCCTGCAAGGTATACGCATTAAAGAGCTACACCCAAAACTCTTCATAGGGACCATAAGCCAAAAGTTTATCATCGTCCCTTTGGCTACTGCTGTCATACTCTCTTTTACGAACCTGCCCCTTTTTGTACAAGGTGTGATCTTTATGGAGATGATGGTACCTTTAGCCGTTGCTAACATCAACCTTGCTTCGTTATATAACTGTAAACCAAAGGATGTGACCTCTCTTATCTTACTTAGTACACTTTTGTTTATGCCTTTACTATTTGCATTGAGTTATGTCATAAATCACTACTATTTGTGATAAAATAACCATATAACCTTTAAAGGAGTCCTCATGTCTAAAAAAACCCTTATCATCGGTGCTGGTGGTGTTGGAAATGTTGTTGCTTTTAAGTGTGCTATGAATGCTGATACTTTCGGAGAGATCACACTGGCAAGCCGTACTCTAAGTAAATGTGATGCTATTGCTGCGAATGTAAAAGAACGTACAGGCGTTGAGTTAGCAACAGCACAAGTTGATGCAGACTCTGTTCCTGAACTCATAGAACTCATTACAAAAACGGCTGCAAGCATCGTCATTAATGTGGCGCTTCCTTACCAAGACCTTACTATCATGGATGCATGCCAGCATTGTTGTGTAGATTACCTGGACACGGCAAACTATGAACATCCTGACAGTGCTAAATTTGAATACAAAGAGCAATGGGCAAGAGATGAGGAGTTTAGAAAAACAAATATTATGGGACTTTTAGGTTCTGGGTTTGACCCTGGAGCTACCAATGTCTTCTGTGCTTATGCTCAAAAACACTACTTTGATGAAATTCACACCATAGACATACTTGACTGTAATGCAGGAGATCATGGGTATCCTTTTGCAACCAATTTCAACCCTGAGATCAATCTTCGTGAAGTCTCTGCAAAAGGTAGATATTGGCAAAAAAATGATGATGGACAGGGGGAGTGGATAGAGACAGAACCTATGGAGATCATGCAAGTATGGGATTATCCGGAAATCGGGCCAAAAGACAGCTACCTTCTCTACCATGAAGAGATGGAATCTTTGGTCAAACATATCAAAGGGCTCAAACGAATTCGATTCTTTATGACCTTTGGAGAGAGTTACCTTACACATATGAAGTGTCTTGAAAATGTGGGAATGTTAAGCATACAAGAGGTCGAACATAAAGGACAGAAGATCGTTCCTATGGAATTCCTCTCTACCCTGCTTCCAGATCCGGCAAGCCTGGGACCACGTACAAAAGGTAAAACAAACATCGGAATCTTTGCCAAAGGACTTAAAGACGGTAAAGCAAGAACCATCTACATTTACCAGGTTTCTGACCATGAAAAAGCTTATGCAGAAGTGATGAGTCAGGGTGTGAGTTACACTACAGGTGTACCAGCCATGATAGGTGCAAAACTCATGCTAGAAGGCAAGTGGGAAGGTAAAGGTGTCTTCAATATGGAAGAGTTTGATCCTGATCCATTTATGGAAGAGATGAACATACAAGGCTTACCTTGGCAAGTGATGGAACTTGAAGCTGATGAAACACGCTTAGTACAATAACACAAGACTAACGATGGACTTTATACTTAAAAAGATGGTCTCCATATTCTTAATGCCCCTATCTATCGGGGTGTTGTTCATTATAGCTGCATTAATATTTATTCATATCAAGAAAATAAAAAGAGCAAAATTCATGCTCACACTCAGTATCATATGGCTTTTTCTATTTTCATATTCACCGGTTGCTAACATACTTCTGCATAGTATAGAATCCAATAATCCAACCCTACATACTGCCCCTAAAAATATCAAATATATCTATGTTCTAGGTGGGGGACACCATACAGATGAAAGTTTACCCATTACCTCTCAAGTCGTTGAAACATCTGTTGTGAGACTAAATGAAGGTATACGTCTTTACCAACAGCTAGATAGAAATGCAAAGATCATCGTCTCAGGATATCATGGTCTATATGATGTAACAGA
>CALDBH010000028.1 GCA_937938065.1 uncultured Sulfurovum sp.
GTGTCAGATCCACCCCTTTATCATCACCTCCAAGGATGAGATGGATATGTCTATCGGCATAACCTTTTACAGCCTGTATCGTAGCATCAAGATTGGTGGCTTTGGAGTCATTTACCCAGAGTCTTCCTTGTGCATCTTTGAGTTCTTCTTGTCTGTGGGCATCGAGTGTAAAGGCATTCATCAACGTATAATCAGCTTCATCAAAAAGTACTTTGCTCACAGCAAGTGCGAGCAGGGCATCTTGTAAAAAGGCAGCTTTGAAACGCAACTGGCTGCTATCGAGTTTAAAATACTCTGCTACAAACTCGTTACTGTCATACTCGACCACATAGGCATTTGTCTTAGGAAGATTTAACCCTTTGGGTACGAGAGCCAGTTCTCCTTCTTTCATCGTCAGAAGAGGTCTGAGTTTATCTGCTTCGTACTGTTCAGGTGTTTCATGCCAGTCTAAATGGTCTGGGGTGATAGGAAGTAAAAGGTAAACGTCCGGTGATGCTGTATGGGTATGATGCAGGGCGAATGAAGAGCTTTCGAGTACCCAGATTGGTGCATTTGTATCTAAGTCTGCCAGAGGGGTACCGATGTTCCCTCCACTGAGTGCACCACGTTTGGATAAAAGGTGTGTGAGCATTTGTGTGGTTGTTGTTTTACCGTTTGTTCCAGATATCCAGATGCTAAAAGGCATCTCTTTGTAAAAGTAATCGTATTCACTTAGCAGGTTTTTGGCAGATTTGATCAGCGGATGATTTGGTTTGAGACTGGGTGTTGTTACTTCTAGGTGACTTTTCTCCGGATCAAAAAGAGCAGAAGGGAGTATGTGGTTGCCTGCTTCGTCGATATATGCTTCTGTTACATTGTCATCAAAAAAAGTACATCCACCACCTAGTTTTTTTGCGATGGCTTTGGTGGTGAGTCCATAACCGAAGAGTGTGGGCTTTGTTTGTTCCATCATTATCTGAACTTAAATGAAATGAGTGCAAGTATGTTTGCGATGAAAGAGATCATCCAAAAACGTATGATGATTTTATTTTCTGCCCATTTTTTGAGCTCAAAATGGTGGTGTATGGGAGCCATGAGGAAGACACGTTTTCCACGTAGTTTAAAACTTCCGACTTGCAGTATGACAGAGACCGTTTCTATGACGAAGATGAGACCTATAAGGATGAGGAGTATTTCACTTTTTCCCAAGATGGCTAGATAGGCCAAAAAGCCGCCGATAGCGAGGCTTCCTGTGTCCCCCATGAAGATCTCTGCAGGGTAACAGTTGTACCATAAAAAACCAAATAGACCACCTATCAGTGCAGCAGCGAGTATCATCACTTCACCTACACCTTTGATGTTCGGCACGAGTAGATACTGGCTAAAAATGGCATGACCTGTTACATAGATGATCAACCCCAATGTGACCAATGCAATGATAGAAGGTACGGTTGCCAGACCATCAAGACCATCTGTTAGGTTAACGGCATTGGTGGTAGCTAAAAAAACAAGTACCCAAAAAGGGATGGCTGCATACCCTAAGTCAAAAAGAGGTGTTTTGAGAAATGGTACATAAAATTCTGTGGGGAATCCCCCGTAGAGAAGCAGTCCTGTTGCAAGTGCTGCAACAACAGCCTGTAATCCCATTTTTCCTTTAGGTGTAAGTCCTTCTAGGTTGTCCCCTGCGAGTACTTTGCCCAAGTCATCTTTAAATCCAACCAAACCAAAACCAATGAGCGTGATAAGTCCGCCAAGTATGTAGATGTTGGATAGATCTACCGTCAATAGAGCTGCAAACAGTGTAGCGATGAGAAATACTGCACCACCCATCGTTGGTGTATGTCGTTTCCCTTCATGTGCAGGGACATATTTACTGATAGGTTGATTTGCATTTTTTGAGATAGCCCAGGCAAGATATTTTGGCATGATAAATAGTGTCAGCATAAAGGCGAGAAAAAATGAGACGCCTGAACGTACTGAGATGTATCCGAAAAGATTAATATCTAAGAGTTGGGAGAGTTCGTATAGCATAGGCAACTTTCGTTTAAAATTTTGTATTAAAGAATTAAGAAAGTTTATTTTACTATTATTTCAATTAAATACTACGAAAAGAAAAAATATGAAACAAAAAACAGTTTTAATCATCACCGATGGTATAGGGTGTAAACCGGACAGTACATGTAACGCAATTAAAGATGCAACAAAACCTACTTATGACACACTTTTTGAAACAGTACCAAGTGCGCTCATCTCTACGCATGGTCTGAGTGTAGGCCTACCTGAAGGACAGATGGGAAACTCTGAAGTCGGACACATGACCATAGGTTCGGGACGTATTCTGTATCAGGATCTCGTAAAGATCTCTTTGGCTCTTGAAGATGGAAGTATCGAAGAGAATCAAGTTTTAAATGATGTTTTGGGGAAGAGTGATCGTGTACATTTAATAGGTCTGCTTAGTGATGGTGGTGTACATTCGCATATAGAACATACGATAGGCATGGCAAAACTTGCAAAAAGTAGAGGAAAAAAAGTCTTTTTACACTTAATCACTGATGGTAGAGATGTAAGTCCTACTTCAGCTAAAACCTATGTGGCTCAAATAGAAGAGATCTGTGATGAGAGTATTTCCATTGCCAGTATAGGCGGACGTTTCTTTGCGATGGATCGAGATAACCGTTGGGAGAGAGTGGAGAAAGGCTATCGTGCGATTGCTGAGGCCACACCATCAACATCATTGACTCCCGAAGCATATATCGATGAGAGTTATGCCAAGAATGAAACGGATGAGTTCATAGAACCAGTTGTATTTTCAGGATATGATGGAATGGAAGAGGACGATGTTGTCCTTGTTACTAATTTCCGTTCAGATAGAGTACGTGAAATTACTGCAGCTTTGGGAGATGAACATTTTGATGAGTTTGCTTGCAAGGCTACTCCACTGAATATCGCAACGATGACAAAGTATGATGCAAGTTTCCCTTACCCGATACTTTTTCCTAAAGAGACACCTCAAAATACCTTGGCAGAAGTGATCAGTAGTGCAGGACTTAGACAACTTCATACGGCAGAAACAGAAAAGTATGCGCATGTTACCTA
>CALDBH010000029.1 GCA_937938065.1 uncultured Sulfurovum sp.
GACTTTGAAGAAGCTGCCAGACTGCGTGATCAGATAGCAAAAATCAAAAAATTGTAGGTTTTTGCTATAATACGCGTAAATCTTATACTATAGGCAAAATTCATGGCTTTAGATCTCTCTTCTTCACAACTCTATTTTAACCGTGAACTCTCATGGCTACAATTTAATTCACGTGTTCTGGCGCAAGCACTGGATGAACAATTACCACCACTGGAACGTCTCAAGTTTCTTGCTATCTACGGAACCAATCTCGATGAATTTTATATGATACGTGTTGCAGGACTTAAAGCCCTATTTAAAGCAGGTGTACAGGAGACTGGACCAGACAAGCTCACTCCAAGCCAACAACTCGACCAAATACATGGGTACTTGCATAAAGAGCATAAAGTTTTAGAATCATGTTACACTTCTATCATCTCGGAACTTCATACCCATGGAGTAAACGTAAAGAATTATGATGCCCTCAACAAAGAAGAACAAGAGGAAATAAAAGAAAAATTCTTTAATGAAATATATCCTGTGATCATCCCTATAGCTGTAGATGCTACACACCCTTTCCCTCACCTCAACAACCTGAGTTTTGGTTTGGCACTCACACTCGAAGATGACTCAAAACATATTAAACATGGACTTGTACGTATCCCTAGAATACTCCCTAGGTTTGTACAGTTGGGACAGACATATATTCCCATAGAATCTGTAGTTGAATACTTTGCATCTGAACTTTTCCCAGGGTTTAGTCCACTGGCTTCAACACCTTTCAGGGTCACAAGAAATGCAGATATCGAGATAGAAGAGGAAGAAGCTGATGACTTTTTGGAAATCCTTCAGGAGGGTTTACGTTCCAGAAACAAAGGTTCTCTCATCCGTCTTGAACTCATCGACGGTGCGGACTCTGAGCTGATCAACTTTTTACTCTCTCACCTAAACCTTGACAACAAAGATATCTACTCTTACAAGAGTCTTTCTCTCAACCTGGGAAGTCTCTGGCAAATCGTGGGAGACAAAGCGCTCTCTCATCTTGTACTCCCTACCTTTAGCCCAAAGATACTACCTCCGTTAAACAGTGAAAATATCTTTGAGGCTATTGAGAAACAGGATGTCCTGCTTTATCATCCTTTTGACAGTTTTGAACCTGTAGTGAAGTTCATCAAACAAGCTGCTGCAGACCCGGAAACGATTACTATACGTATGACACTCTACCGTGCAGGACCAAAATCTCCTATCGTGAAAGCACTTATAGATGCCGTACGTGACGGAAAACAGGTGATGGTACTTGTCGAACTCAAAGCAAGGTTTGATGAGGAGAACAACTTACGTTGGGCAAAGGCACTTGAAGATGCTGGAGCACATGTAGTCTATGGTATACCGGGACTCAAAGTACATGCCAAAATCGCACAGGTTATCAAAAGACAGGGTGACAAACTTAAAAGTTATGTACATCTTGCAACAGGAAATTATAACCCTAGTACATCAAAGATCTATACTGACATGTCATACTTTACAACCAAAGAAATTTTTAGTACAGATGCCACACACTTTTTTCACTTCTTAACAGGTTTCTCTACACATACAAAGTTAGATACGCTTTTCATGTCACCTACTCAGATCAAACCAAAGCTCATCAAACTCATAGAGAAAGAGCGTAAACATGGCTCTCAGGGACATATCATACTTAAAGCCAACTCTTTAGTGGACTCAGATATCATCAAAGCACTCTATATCGCTTCTCAAAAAGGGTGTAAAGTTGATCTTATCATCCGTGGTATCTGTTGTTTAAAACCAGGGATCAAAGGCATCAGTGAAAATATTACTGTCTCTTCAGTCATAGGAAAATACCTGGAACATGCACGTGTCTACTTTTTTAAACATGACAAAGTCAAATGCTACATCTCATCTGCGGACCTCATGCCACGTAACCTTGTGAGACGTGTAGAACTTATGACACCTATTTTGGAAGAAACACTCAAACAGAAGATAGAGCAAATTTTAATGTTACAACTTGCAGACAATTCCCTACGCTGGGAGCTACAAGAAGATGGAAATTACACCAAAATACCTTCTCTGGGTAAAAATATAAACAACCAGTGTGTCTTAGAAGAGTATGTAAACAAGATTCATGATAAAACAAAAAAAGAGACACCAAACTATGTAAGCCGTTTGGCCAACCGTATATTGAAGGATAGTTAATGATTGTAAAGTTTAAGGAGTGGACACCGAAACTTGGGCCGAATGCCTGGATAGCAGAAGGCTCTTCTGTTATAGGACGTGTAACTATGGGAGAAGATTCTGCTGTGTGGTTTGGCTGTGTGGTACGAGGTGATGTGCATCACATTACTATAGGGAACCGAACCAATATCCAAGACCTCAGTATGGTACATGTGACACATCATAAAAAAGCAGATATGTCAGATGGACACCCTACATTGATCGGTAATGATGTGACAGTAGGTCACCGAGTAATGCTCCATGGCTGTACCATAGAAGATGCCTGCCTGATAGGCATGTCAGCTACTATACTTGATG
>CALDBH010000030.1 GCA_937938065.1 uncultured Sulfurovum sp.
CAAATACCTACAACCAAGACCATACCTAAAAGTCAAAAAGAAGAGTATGTCAAAGAGTTGTCAACTTAAATAGGAGAGAGTGATGGGTATCAGAGAAGAATTTGAAAAACTATTTAACAATGAAATGAGTACAGAGGAAGCAAGAACTTTTCTTGTAGATCTGTATGAAAAAGGTGAAAGCGGCAGTGATATCGCTGCGGCTGCTTCTGTGATGCGTGAACACTCTATTAAACTCTCTTTGTCTGATGCACTGAAAGAAAAAGCCATCGATGTGGTAGGTACAGGTGGAGATAAAAGTGGAAGCTTTAACATCTCTACTACTGTTTCACTTCTTCTGGCTTCTCTGGGTCGTGTAGTGGCGAAACATGGAAACAGAAGTGTGACCTCTAACTCCGGGTCGACAGATGTACTTGAAGCACTGGGTATTAACCTTGATCTCACCATTGACAATAAGATCAAAATGCTTGAAGAGACAGGCTTTTGCTTTTTCCCTGCAACAGATCACCATCCTGCGATGAAACACATTATGCCTATACGTAAGTCCATAGAGCATAGAACGATCTTTAACATCCTTGGACCACTGACTAATCCTGCTGGAGCAGAGAAATATCTCTTAGGTGTATTTGATCCTTCGTACATTAAACGTATGGCAGATGCACTGCTTGAACTTGGTGCAAAACGTGCTTATGTGGTTAGTAGTCATGATGGTATGGATGAGATCTCTCTTGCTTGTAACTCCTCTTTTGCCTATGTGGAGTCAAATCGTATTTCCGAAGGTGAGATAAACCCGGAGATGTTTGGATTTAAACTTGCTCCTAAAGAGGCTATCTTGGGTGGAGATGCAAATTTTAATGCGCAGATCACTAGAGATATATTCTCAGGTAAAGAAACAGGTGCAAAAAGAGACATCATTCTACTTAATGCAGCTTTTGCACTCTTTGTAGACGGTAATGTACGCGACATAGAAGAAGCGATAGAGATAGCGAAAAGCGGACTTGAGAGTGGTAAAGCCAGTGAGAACTTGAATCATATGGCTAAGATCAGTGCACAGTTGGCAGGTAGTAAGTCATAGTGAAAGAGATAATCGCATCACTATCCGAACTAGATAATGTAGTAAATTATTTAGATGAGATTCTTCCCTCAAATGCTATCGTCTTTTTACGAGGTGATCTGGCTGCAGGGAAGACAACACTCACACAAGCCATAGCAAAAGCTAAAGGAATTGAAGGTGAAGTGACTTCTCCAACCTTTTCTCTACAACAGTGTTATGGTGCAAAAGATGGTAGTAGTCTGTACCATTATGATCTGTATCGTTTAGACCATGAAGAGTTTATGCAGATGGGACTTTTTGAAGAGTTTGAAAAGCAGGGATGGCATATGGTAGAGTGGGGGTCTGATGAACTTAAAGCCTTTTTAGAAGGTGTAGGTTATAATGTTGCAACAATAGACATAGAAGCCAACGAAAACAGTAGAATTTACAGGATAAACGCATAATGCATACACTTGAAGCCAAAAGCCTTGCTAAAACCATTAAAAAGACAAAGTTAGTTCATGATATCTCTTTAAGTGTGAAGAGTAAAGAGATCGTAGGACTGCTCGGTCCAAACGGTGCGGGAAAGACCACTTCATTTTATATGGTGTGTGGATTAACAGATGCTACAGAGGGCCAGGTTTTTTTAGATGGTGAAGATGTCACAAAACTGCCTTTAAGTGCTCGTGCACAAATGGGCATAGGGTATTTGCCTCAAGAATCCAGCATTTTTAAAGACCTTACGGTAGAAGAAAACCTGCTCATTGCAGCCGAAGCGTTAAACCTTGATAAAGAGACGATTCAGCCACGTATAGAAAAACTACTTGAAATCTTCAACATTGAGCCTATCCGTGCCCGTCTAGGGATACGCCTCAGTGGGGGAGAGAGAAGAAGAGTAGAGATAGCAAGAGCATTGGTCGGAGAACCAAAGTTTTTACTTCTAGATGAACCTTTTGCCGGTGTTGACCCTATAGCAGTGTTGGATATACAAAACATTATCAAACAATTGGTTGATCTGGATATGGGTATTCTCATTACAGATCACAATGTACGTGAAACTCTGGGCATCTGCGATAGAGCCTATGTGATGAGAAGTGGAGAAATGTTAGCCACAGGTACAAGTGATGAAGTAGCCAATGATGAGAATGTACGTAAGCATTATCTTGGGGAACACTTTACATTTTAATCGATAGTATGCACCTAGGTGCTTTAGGTGATACCCATGAAACTTACAGAAGTTAAAACCCTTTTAGACAATGAAGTAAAAGCCAGAAACAATAGTTCTGAACTCTCTTATGAAAAACCTGATCCTCTTCTCATTGCATCACAATTTCGAGACGAATCTATAGCGCTTATCTGTGCTTTATTTGCTTATGGCAATGCGGGGCTTATCGTTAAGTTTTTGCAAAGTTTGGATTTTTCTTTATTGGACTCCAGTGAAGAGAAGATAAAAAAAGAATTGGCATCACATTATTACCGTTTTCAAAAAAGTGAAGATGTTGCTGCACTATTCATTGCATTGAAACGTTTAAGATCTGAAGAGAGCATTGAAAATATCTTCTATTCCGGGTACAAAAAAGAAGAAAATATTTTAGATGGTTTATGGTCTTTTATAGAGATGTTACAATCAGTGTATCCTAGACAAACACGAGGATATAACTTTTTAGTAGGGAGTGTACCCAAAAAAGTACCTTCTGCTGGGACCTATAAACGCTACATGATGTACTTACGCTGGATGGTACGAAAAGATGCCTTAGATATGGGCTTATGGTCCAAGATAGACAAAAAAGATCTTCTCATGCCTCTTGATACGCATACATTTCAGGTTTCAAGACGTTTGGGCTTACTCAAGCGTAAAACGTATGATATGAAAGCCAGTATAGAATTGACCGATACCTTACGTACTTTTGATGAAAAAGATCCTGTTAAATATGATTTTGCACTTTATCGTTTGGGACAGGAGAAATTACTGTAGGACTATTATAGAGACGTTTTTAGAACAAAGTTCAAAAAACTACGTAAACACTGAGTTTCCTTGAGCAGGAGGCTCATCCGACTAGTCGAATTTAAGGTGTAAAAGGGTATAATCCCGCAATATTTAACTTAAAGAGGATGTTATATGGAAGGTATATTTACTTATCTAGGCGCAATATTTGGACATGGACAAATGTTATTTGTTTCGCACTTAGTTTTGACAGCAATTATTGTAATCGTTATTGCGAAAATGGCAACAAAGAGTCTTAGAGCTGTACCAACAGGTACACAAAACGTTATGGAAGCGTTCCTTGGTGGTGTTATTGCTATGGGTAAAGATGTTATCGGTGAAGAGCATGCACGTAAATATTTACCTCTAATTGCGACAATTGGTTTGTTTGTACTTGTGAACAACCTCATAGGTATCATCCCTGGATTTGAATCTCCAACATCAAACATCAACGTGACACTGACTTTAGCACTTCTAGTATTTGTCTATTACAATTATGAAGGTGTTAAAAAGCAGGGTGCTTTTACATACTTTAAAAACTTTGTACACCTTGGAGAAATGAATCCAATAGCAAAATTTGCAATGTCGCTTTTAATGTATCCTATTGAGATCGTTTCTCATCTGTCTCGTATTGTTTCACTTTCATTCAGACTTTTTGGTAACATCAAAGGTGATGATTTATTTTTATGGGTTCTTTTAATGTTAACACCATGGATCATACCTATCACACCACTTGTTCTTCTTACGTTTATGGCATTTTTGCAAACGTTTGTTTTTATGATCCTTACTTATGTTTATCTTGCAGGTGCACTAGCACTAGAAGAAGATCATTAAGATCATTTTGGACTACTAAATATGAGACTGCAAAATGGACCGTTAAGTTTTGTAGTCAACTTCCTCTTAGGCGTAGCATGGGCATCTGTCCTGCTGGGTGCTGTTACTTCATTTCTCGTTTTTTATCAAGATAATCTAATTTTAGCACTGGTGTCTGCATGTATAGGTGCACTTCCTGGGATGATATCTGTCCTTTTACTTGAGCATATCATTACGGGTAAAGAGAGACATTTAGAACTGAAAAAGCAAACAGCACTGCTTGAAAAACTTCTCATACAAAAAGAGAACAACAACGTACAATGATCAGCTATGCTATCACTGATCCCTCTACCTTAGATTTCAACCATTTAGAACGTGACCTAAAAAGATTTTCCCAAAAAGCTTCCATGATCGTCTATAGAGATAAATCCAATTCTTCTAAGCATGGTGTTGATTTTGTTAAATCAGCTAAAGTGTTTGATTTTAAAAAAGTCTTGATCCATGGAGACCCTGTGTTGGCAAATGCTGCAGGTGCTGACGGGGTACATTTAAGCAGTATACAACTGGATGAAATAGCTGATGCAAAAGCCATGAACCTCTTTGTTGTTGTCAGTACCCATACGATAGAAGAGCTTAAAAAAGCAGAAGTATTAGGTGCAGACATGGCAACCTTCAGCCCGATCTTTGAAACCCCAAATAAAGGCGCACCGGTCGGTTTGGAAATGTTGAGATCTGTCACGTCTCAGGTTCATATACCGGTGTTGGCT
>CALDBH010000031.1 GCA_937938065.1 uncultured Sulfurovum sp.
TGCTAAACTCATTGTGAAGTGAGGACAGAAAGTTATGGGTCTCAATGTAGATTGCCAAACTGCCAAATATGCATTAACTACATGTTTGCTTCATTCTGTTCTGTAAAAACTTTTCATGTAGCTTATCTATACCTATGGAGAAAAAATGGGAAAAACAATTAAAAATATTATCACCGGTAAAGAAATCACAAAACCAGATCCAGTGGATATAGAAGTGCCATTTGATGGTGGTGTGATGATCACTGAAACAGATCCAGCTGGTATCATCACATATGCCAACCGTAAATTTCGTGAACTTACTGGCTATACAAAAGAAGAACTTATTGGTTCACCACACAGTATCAATAGACACCCGGATATGCCAAAAGCAGCGTTTAAAGGTTTGTGGGACACAATTAAAGGTGGTAACTACTGGGAAGGTTTTGTTAAGAATATGACAAACGAGGGGAAATATTATCTGGTTGTTGTATGGATCAAACCAAAATTGGATGATGATGGCAATATCATCGGATACATCGCAGGAAGAAAGATCCCAGATAAAGACTTAATGCAAAGAGCTTTAGACCAATATAAGGTCATGATGCATGACGAGATGTAGTTAATGGGCCTGACCCATTAACTTTTTTTCGAAAACTATAAACTTTTTTTCGCCTCTTGCAATGCTGCAATCACTGCATCTATATTGGCTTTAGGGATATGCACTTTCCAATCTGGCTCTTCAGCACCTGCCTGAAGTGAAATACCAATACTTGCTACACTCTCACTCTTTGGACCATAAGGCTCAGATACAGTAGTTATACTGATCTTACCATCTTTTGTACCACTCAACGTCATTTCGTCTATTTTCGTTACTGTTCCGCTCATAAATCATCCTTTAAATTTTTAATGTAAATTAATTATATCACAAATAATTAACTATTTTTTACCTTTTACCAAACCCATCATTTTAGCTTGCAAACGCAACCACATCTTATGGTCTATTGCAGGGAAACCTGCATAGGTTTTACCCCCTTCAAGAGATTTGGTAACACCACCTTTACCCGCGATGGTTGCAAAAGCTCCCACCTCTAAATGTCCTGCAGTCGCACTCTGTCCACCCATCACTACATTTCTGCCTAAAGTCGTAGAACCTGCAAGTCCAACTTGTGCAGCACAAAGGCTATGCTCACCTACATCACAATTGTGTGCGATTTGTATAAGGTTATCCAGCTTGGTACCTTTACGTATATACGTCGTACCAAATACTGCTCTGTCTATAGTGCAGTTTGCCCCTATCTCTACATCATCTTCCACCACCACATTACCATTCTGATAGATCTTGACATGTTCACCTAGCTTTGTATGTGCAAAACCGTATCCATCACAACCGATCACCGTACCACTATGTATGATACACTCAGAACCAATTTTCGTATGGTGGTAGAGGGTCACGTTGGGATGAAGAAGAGTCCCTGAACCTATAGTGACATTATCACCCACATAACAGCCTGCCAAGAGTGTAACATTATCGCCAAGTGTGACGTTTTTACCAAAAGAGACGTTTTTGTCTATATCACATCCCTCACCTACAGTAGGCTGTTCTGTTTCACTCCCAAGTTTATGTGCAAAGAACTTAGAAACTAGTGCCAATTTGAGATACGCTTCATCTGTAATAAGGGCTATCGTACCAGAAGGCAATAGCGCTGCATGCTTTTCGTCTATCAGTACAGCTGCTGCTTTGGTATCTGCCAGCTGTGAAGCATATTTACTGTCAGTAAAAAAACTAAGTTGTGAGGAGGTTGCTTCGCTCAGTGTATGTATCCCCTCTATAGTGATATCTTCACCTTGAAAATCTAACCCAATATGTTCTGTAATTTTTGAGAGTGTGTAAGTCATAAAGTGGTCCTTTTAACTTAAAGTAGGTGTCACTCGCCTCATAGGAAAGTGACAGAAGTAGAATAATTTTTATCTTTCTATAGCCACAACACCGCCACGTATAACCTCTGTAGGATTATAACGCTGTGCTGCTTCTATGAAATGCTGTATACGTTTTGGTTCATCTGCTACCATAGCAATGATCATATCTTTACCAACATTTGCTATACCGCCATTATATGCTGCACATAATGCACCGATATCACTTAAATGTTCAGTGATAGGAAACTTCACTAACACCATCTCTTTTTCAACCATCTCTTCATGCTCAATCACTTTATAGACAGGAATCAATTTGTGTAACTGCTTGGTAATCTGCTCCATCACTTTAGTAGAACCATTGGTTGCGATTGTAATGTGTGACATCTCACTGTCTGGTATAGGTGCTACGGTCAGTGACTCAATGTTATACCCACGTCCTGCAAAAAGTGCCGTAACACGTGCAAGAACAGAACTTTCATTCAACACGATAACAGAAATAACACGTCTTTCATTAATAGAATTTGCCATTATTCCTCTCCTTTTTGTGGTAACATCATATTGAAGAGTGCACCGCCTGATGGTACCATTGGAAGTACGTTTTCAAAACGATTTACAGCAACGTTCATAAAACATACTTTGTCTTGTTCTATAGCATCCTTGATAGCCGCATCAAACTCCGCCTTTGTTGTAACATCATACCCTATACCACCACACGCTTCAGCTAAGGCTTTCCAATTTGGTTGGAACGTTAAGTCTGTCTCTGAGTAACGTTTCTCATAAAAGAACGTCTGCCACTGTCTAACCATTCCCAAGAAATGGTTATTGAGTATCAGGTTGATGACTGGTATTTTATACTCAGCTGCTGTTACAAGCTCCTGCATATTCATAAGGATCGAACCATCACCTGTGACATTGATAACTGTTTTATCCGGGAAGGCTTTTTTAGCACCCAGAGCTGCAGGAAAACCAAAGCCCATTGTTCCCAATCCACCGGAATTGATCCATTGGCGTGGTCTGTCAAATGGGAAATGTTGTGCTGCCCACATTTGGTGTTGTCCAACATCTGAAGTGATAATGGCATTTTCACCTACAAGCTCCCCGATGCGTTCTATAGCCCATTGCGGCTTGATGACTTCATCAGAATCGACAAAAGACTGAGGATGAAGATCATCATAACGATTAAGTATCTCTCTCCATGCCTGAAATCTGTCTGTATCTATACCATCAAGAAGTGGTAACATCGCTTCAAGTACTTCAGTTACATCACCTACGATAGGATAGTCAACATCAACTAACTTACCAATATTCGCTGCATCGATATCTACATGAATGATGTCCGCATATTTGGCAAATTCAGAAAGTTTACCTGTAACCCTATCATCAAATCTGGCACCAAGAGAGATAACAAGGTCTGTCTCTGACATCGCCATATTTGATGCATAGTTACCATGCATCCCCAACATACCAAGAAGCAGTGGATTTTTTGCACCCAGTACACCTCTTGCCATCAATGTTTCAACCGCCGGTATCTGTGTTTTTAGTGCTAATTCACGTACAAGGTCACTTGCATTTGAAAGTACAACACCACCACCGATGTAAAGCAACGGTTTCTTTGCTTTTTTCATCGCTTCAACCGCTTTATCTATCTGCTTTTTATTGCCTTTGTATGTTGGCTTATACGTAGGGATATCTACAGAATCAGGGTAGACAAATTCACCGATATCTACAGTGATGTCTTTAGGTATATCTATCAGTACAGGTCCCGGTCTTCCAGAACGAGCAATATAAAATGCTTCTTTCATCAAACGCGGAAGCTCTTCTAATGAACGTACCAAGAAGTTATGTTTTGTACATGGTCTAGATATACCTACGGCATCTATCTCTTGAAATCCATCTGTACCGATAAGCGCCAAAGGCACTTGTCCAGAGATAACGACCATAGGAATTGAGTCCATATACGCTGTAGCAAGTCCAGTGACCGCATTTGTAAACCCTGGTCCACTGGTAACCATAGCAACACCTACTTCACCCGTAGCTCTTGCATAACCATCTGCTGCATGAACAGATGCTTGTTCGTGACGGTTCAAGATATGCTCAAACCCCTCTTGCTTGTAAATTTCATCATAAACGTGCATGATAGCTCCACCAGGGTAACCAAATACGGTCTTAACACCCTCAGCGATAATCGCTTCACACACCATTTGTGCACCACTCATCTGCATGGTTTACACTCCATTTAAATATATTTTTGTTGATTATAGCTAAAAAAGATTAGAGTTTAATGGGTCTCATCCGAGCAAGCTTCTATCGCTACACCTTCACGTAAGCCATCATCTATGACTACACAACGTTCAAATCCTAACAAAGAGAAGAGTTGTTTATAGATAAGTATACCTGCAGCGATAAGATCAGAACGTCCTGTACCTACAGCGATTTCTCTCTCTTCAAATGGCATGGAGAGTAATTTTTGTAAGTAGATATCCAACTCACCTACTTCAAGTGCAGTACCATTTATCTTGGTGGCGTCATAGGTTTCATAATTTTGGCCAAGTTTCATCGCTGCCACCGTAGTGGGTGTTCCGGCTGTAGCAACAAAGGCATTTACTTTACCTCTAGTCTCATACATTTGCTCACAAAAGATTTGTATCTCAGCCATCTCTTTGGGAAGTATTTTCTCTATATTTTCCAGTGTTTCATGGATTTGGGCGATGGTCACTATCCCCACAGGAAAACTTTTGGAAACAGTTTCATTTTCATAATGAAAGATGAGTTCAGTAGAACCCCCGCCTATGTCTATAAGCACAAAGGTATCAGAAGGATATTGTAATGTATTTAGTCTGTGCTTCACAGCAAGTAAAGTCAGTCTTGCCTCTTCTTGACCGGAGATAATGTCAAAGGCTACACCTGTTGCATTCTTGATTTGAGAAAGGACGTCATCTGAGTTCACTGCTCTGCGTACAGCTTCAGTTGTCACAGCCCTGACAACTGAAGAGGAAAAGTCTATCTGTTCTTGTGCTTCTTGAATTGCGGAGATGACCCTACCTATAGCTTCATTATTGATAGTGCCATGATGTGCCAATCCATCTGCCGTTTTAACAGTCTTTTCATACTCGGATATCTGTCTACCTGTAGTGCAGTCATACTCTAATACACGTAAAGTATTTGAACCTAGATCAATCGCTATCATCTAATGCTCTTCTTTAAAAGAAAACCCATCCTCTTTTAATTGTGCTCTTATCTCTGCTTGATGCTCCAACCCTTTAGTCTCTAAGGAAACAGAAACATGCGCATCACCAAATTCCAGATCTATAGACGTTCTGTCATATCCGATCTGTACAATATTTGCACCTGTATGAGTAAGTATTTCGGTCAATGACTGCAAGGCACCTGGTTTGTCTATGAGCGTTACAAGAAGTTTCATCTTACGTGCAGACTTCATAAGCCCTTTTTCGATGATCAGAGAAAGCATCGTAACATCTATATTTCCACCGCTAAGTACCACGCCTACCTTTGAACCTTTAGGTAGATCTATCTTCCCATGTAAAAGTGCAGCAACACCTACCGCACCTGCACCCTCTACCAATACTTTTTGTTTTTCCAACAAAAAGAGTATGGCAGAAGCGATCTCATCTTCACCAACTGTCTCAAACACATCTACATTATTTAAGATATACTCTAAGGTGATCGGTGAAGTATCTCGTACGGCAATACCGTCTGCTATGGTTCTCACCGAGGTTGTATCGATTGGTGTTTTTGCATCGTAAGAATTTTTCATCGCAGGTGCTCCTTCTGAGGATATACCTATGATCTTACACTCAGGATTGAGGGCTTTACTTGCCACAGACATACCTGAGATAAGCCCTCCTCCACCTACAGGAATAACAAGCGCATCAAGATCAGCTATCTCATCAAATATTTCAAGTGTCACAGTCCCTTGTCCTGACATCACTTCATCATCTGCAAAAGGATGTACAAAAGCATAGTTATTCTCTTCACCAAATGTCACTGCATAAGCATAAGCTTCATCATAGTTAGCCCCATGAAGTATCACATTTGCACCAAACTCTTTCACTCCCATGACTTTGGTCAATGGTGTTGATTCTGGCATAATAATGGTTGCATCTAAGTCAAAGTATTTTGCTGAAAAAGCCACACCCTGTGCATGATTACCTGCAGATGCTGCAACAACACCACGTCTGTCACCCGCCTCTATAAGAGAAGCAATTTTATTAAAAGCCCCTCTGAGTTTAAATGCACCTGTACGCTGTAAATTCTCTTTTTTAAGATACACTTCATAGCCACTTAATTGGCTTAAAATAGGTGCATAAGAGAGGGGTGTCCTATGTACTACATTGGATACCCTATCGTACGCTTTTTCTATACTTTTTAAGTCTAACATTATCTTTCCTAGATATTATATTGTAAGAATTATATCAGAATTAAGGATAAAGCATGGAATGCGAATTGCCGCGAGTTAATAGTAACAGTGAAGAGATGAAAAAATATTTTGAAGAGGCTAAAACTATAGCTATTTTAGGTGCATCACCTGATACTACAAAAGCGAGTAACCATGTGGCTCACTACTTAAAAGAGGTAGGCTATAAAATGATCCCTGTCTACCCTAAGGGAGATACTATCTTAGGAGAGAAAGTCTATAGAAGTCTTGCAGAGATAGATGAACCTGTAGATATGGTAGTGGTTTTTAGAAAACCTGCTGCACTAGATGCCATTGCCGACGCAGTGATAGCACGTGGTGATGTGAAAACCTACTGGACGCAGCTTGAACTCATAAACAATGATGCAGCGCAAAGAGTAAAAGATGCAGGCATTAATGTTGTACAAAATTACTGTGCAATGATCGAACACAAACTTTTATTTGGATAATCATAAAAAACGCTTTTAACTAAAGTTGTTACGAGTGACTTGAAGTTATGCGCTCTCTTAAAAAGAGAGGCAAAGAAGAATATACTCTTACTTTTTACGAAGGAAAACACCACTCTCTACATGCGTAGTATGCGGAAACTGATCATACATCGCTGCTTCTATCACATCATGTGTTTGGACCAGTGTTTCCAAATCTCTTGCAAGTGTTTCAGGGTTACATGAAATATAGATAATATTCTCTATATTTGAAATGAGTTCTATAGTACTCTCATCCAATCCTGCTCTTGGTGGGTCTACCAATACCGTACTAAAATTATAACTTTCCAGATCTATGTCTTTGAGTCTGGAAAACTCTCTTACCCCATTCAGAGCTTCTGTCATCTCTTCAGATGCCAATCTTGCAAAAGTAATATTCTCTACATCATTGAGAGCACAGTTCTCAAGCGCTGCATGGATGGAACGTTTACTGATCTCCGTAGCCAAAACCTTATCAAAATAATGAGAAAGAGGCAGTGTGAAATTTCCCAGTCCGCAGTAACTCTCTAAAAAATCCCCATACCCCACTGTTTTAGCTTGTTTGATGGCCCACTCTATCATTTTTATATTGACTGTAGGATTTGGCTGTGTAAAACCGTTCTCATACTGAACATAGGTAAATGTTTTAGCATCTATATCTAACTTTTCCGTGACGAATTCATCTGAAAGGATCACTTTTTGTTTACGGCTTCGTCCCATGATCTTACAGTTCAGTTCTGCTTCAAGCTTCTTTGCCTCAGCACTCCAAACATCATCCAGTTTTCTATGGTACAACATTGTTATGAGACATTCATCTGTAGTCGTTGCTAAAAATTCGACAGCAAAAAGACGTTGTTTTAAAATTTCTGTAGAGGCATTGATCTTTTCAAGTAATTTCCACATACGTTTTTCTATAGGCTCTATAACTTTAGGACACTCTTCTATGTTTATAGCACCTTTTTTCTCGATATTCCCCATAGCATAATCACAGACATCACCCTCATGCCAAATGCGGAACTCTGCTCTGGCTCGGTAATGATCTGTAGGAGAATCAAATACTTCTAGAGTTCCCTGATAAAAAGGAGCCAAGAGTCCCGAAACCCTCTCCTCTTTTTGCTTTAATTGCTCCTCGTACCCTATCTCATATAGCCCACAAGACCCACAACTTCCAAAATGTTTACAGTTCAAATTTCATACCTTTAATTTGCATTGGATATAATCACAATAATAAAATATATGTGTAATTTTACCCAAAAGGTCCAAAATGTCTATAAGTGTTGTCATAC
>CALDBH010000032.1 GCA_937938065.1 uncultured Sulfurovum sp.
ACTCCAAGTAACTTCACTGATCCATTACAAGAAAAGATCTTTAAGTGGTTCCCTGTGATCATGACAGTGTTCTTTATCTATTTCCCATCAGGTCTTGTATTGTACTGGTTAGTCAACAACCTGTTCACGATCGCACAACAATACTTCATCAACCATATGTATGAAAAACAAAAAGCTGTAGCTGTTGCAGCGCATAAAAAATCAAAGGACTAGTTTATGAGAAAGGTTGAAGCACCAACACTGGAAGAAGCGTACCAAAAAGCTTCCCAAATGTTGGAATGTTCTATCTCTGAACTTCAATCCGAAGTGATGCAGCATCCCTCAAAGGGTATCTTCGGTTTTTTGAAAAAAAATGCGATTATCGTAGCTACATGTAAAAAATCTGCATCAAAAAATGTAAAAAATGAAGTGAAAGAAGAAGCACTTGATGTTCCAACTACGGAAGAGAGTGTTGCTTCCGAAATTATCGCAACAGTCAAAGAAGAAGAACAGACTCCCCAAAATACTATTTCTGAACCTAAAATTGAAAAAGATGCTATTGTAGACAGTTTCTTTGAGGTAGACCATCATGAGGATGAAACCGAAGAGTTTGATGAAGAAACGGTTGTCTATGATGAGTTAGCACTGATGATAGAAGATCAACTAAAAGAGCTGCTTTCTCACTCTTGTTTTGACATAGATGTGGTTGAAGTGGATGTCAGAGATAACACAGCACTGATCTTTATAGATGGTGATGATGCTGCACTGCTTATAGGAAAAGAAGGGTATCGTTATAATGCACTCTCTTATATGCTCTTTAATTGGTTGCATACAAAATATGAACTTTTCATTAAACTTGAGATCGCAGAATTCTTGACAACACAACAAGAGATGATACGTAATTATATTAAACCGGTTATCGAAAATGTTGAAAAACAGGGAAAAGGAAAAACACGTTTCCTTGATGGTATTTTGGTACAAATAGCACTTGAACAGCTACGTGAAAGATTTCCAGATAAATATGTGGCAGTCAAGACAGGCAGAGAAGGTAAAAAATTTGTTGTGATAAACGAATTTAACAATAACAATAAGACCAATGCATAACACTATAACCGCTATTGCCACTGCACAGGGTGTCTCTTCTATCTCTATTATTAGAGTGAGTGGAGATGCTGCATTGGAGATAGCACATAAAATCTCTCATTTAGAAAACATTACCCCAAGACACGCACATCTCACTTCACTTTATAATTTTAAAAATGAACTTATAGACCATGCTATCATGATATACTTTGCTGCACCACACAGCTTTACAGGAGAAGAGATAGTAGAATTCCAGTGTCACGGCGGGATGATCGTTGCACAGGAGATCCTCGATACTATCACTTCTTATGGAGTAAGACTTGCTGAACCGGGTGAGTTCTCTAAACGCGCATTTCTTAATGGTAAAATTGACCTTACAGAAGCAGAAGCCATCTCAAAACTGATAGAAGCCAAAAGTGTAGATGCAGCGAAGATACTTGCTAAACAGATGAAAGGTGAGCTCAAAACTTTTGTGGATGAGAGCAGGGATGCACTTTTAAGATCTTTGGCATATTCTGAAGTGATGATCGATTATGCTGAAGAAGATATCCCAGATGATATTATGCAAAGTATCAAGACACAATTAGATGGTCTTACAGGACAAATAGAACAAATTGTTGATGCAAGTCACAGACGAAGAGGCCTTATAGAAGGTTTCAAAGTGGCTATCATAGGAAAACCGAACGTAGGTAAAAGCTCTTTACTGAATGCTTTGCTTTCGTATGACAGAGCCATAGTCAGTGATATAGCAGGAACGACAAGAGACACCATAGAAGAGCAGGTGCGTATAGGTTCCCATATTATCAGATTGGTAGATACTGCGGGTATACGTGAATCAGAGGACACCATAGAAAAGATAGGGATAGAACGTTCCCTCTCTTCAGTTGAAGATGCAGATGTCATTGTGGCACTTTTTGACAGTTCACGGCCATTTGACGAGGAAGATAAAAAAATACTCTCTATCCTTGATGCATTAGAAGATAAACATATTATTGTGGCGTTAAACAAATCAGATCTTGAGAATGTATTTGATATAAGTAGACTTCAAACTTATGAATTGCTGGAAGTTAGTGCTAAAAAAGCTTTTGTGAAATTAACCCAAAGACTTGAACAACTCTTTGATGGTATCGGAGAGGGAGAAGAGCTTATGTTGATCTCTGCTAGACAGATAGAAGCCGTCACTAAAGCAAAAGTCTCTATAGAAGAAGCGAAAACACCTCTTATGGATGGTGAATTAGAGTTCTTTTCTTACCATTTACAAGAAGCGGTCAAGTCCATATCATCGATCTCTAAACCTTATGACAGTGAAGAAATACTGGACAAAATGTTCGGTGAATTTTGTTTAGGGAAATAAGATGAAGATGGAACTTTATATTATTTTGGGTTTGATTGTTTTTACGATTTGGTTTATTTTTAATACGATCAAGTATTATAAAGGTGAAAAAAGAAAAGTAAAGCACCTGCATCGATTTGCCAAAGAAGGTGAAAGTGATGCACAACATCATCTTGCACAAAGATATCGTAAAGGTAGTATGGTAAAAAAAAGTTGTCAAAAGGCTGCTTTCTGGTATCAAAAAGCAGCCTTTTCCGGTGATACTGAAGCAAAAGGTTTTTTAGAAGAAATGGTAAAAAAGAAGAAGTGCTAATATACAATGGTGTATAATGCTTAAAAGAATCCTCTGAGTAGCTAGCTTATACAGAGAATTTTATTAGAAATAAGGGATATAAATGTTTAAAATTGTGACTATAGTGACAATGTCATTGATAGCAATGTCTTTATTTACAGGATGTGTGCAACCAGATGTACGTCCCGATAAACATAAAAGTTTTTGGGGTGATTTTACCAGTGCAGATGATGTGGATATGTCTGATGATAATCTTACAGAATCTGAAATGATGATAAC
>CALDBH010000033.1 GCA_937938065.1 uncultured Sulfurovum sp.
CTGTCTTTTGTTGCCATTAAAAACCTTTGATGTGTTGAGGTGAAAATCCCCAGATTTAATTAAGGTGGATTATACCGAAATTTTATTACTTTTCAGCACTAAATTTGTCAAATTTCATTTTTTTAGCTATAATCGCGAAAATTTTAATCGTATCAATATCTAAAATTGCTGACTGTTTTGGCGAAGTTTTAGTGAGAGGAATTGTAAATAAGCTGTGCTTTTTTACAAGGAGATAGTATAAAAAAGGATAATACTTTGCAAGGTAAAGTTTGGAAATTTGGTGATAATATCGATACTGATTTAATCATCGCAGCAAGATATCTTAATACAAGTGAGCCAAGTGAGTTGGCAAAATATGTAATGGAAGATGCAGACCCTGAGTTTGTTTCCAAAATGACAGAGGGTGACATTATCGTTGCTGGTGAAAACTTTGGTTGTGGTTCAAGTCGTGAGCATGCACCTATCGCACTAAAAGCAGCAGGTGTAAGTGCTGTTATCGCACCGACATTTGCACGTATTTTTTACAGAAATGCATTTAACATGGGACTTCCTATCTTCGAGCTTGCAGAAGCAACAGAGATTAATGAAGGTGATGTAGTAAGAGTAGATATGGCTGCGGGTGAAGTGATCAATGTAACACAAGCTAAAACATATAAGTTTTCTCCTATTCCTGAATTTATGCAAGAGTTGGTAGATGCAGGCGGGCTTATTGCGTTTGCCAAAAAAGAGATTGAAGATAAAAAAGCAATAGAAGAGAAGGCATAATCATATGAGTAAAAGTTATAAAATTGGTGTAATTAAAGGTGATGGGATCGGTCCTGAAATCATTGATGAAGCTATAAAAGTACTTGATGCAGTTTCTGTAACACAAGGGTTTAACCTTAAGTATGACGAGATGCTACTTGGTGGTGCTGCTATAGATGAGACGGGTGTACCATTACCAGAGGAGACTATTCAGGGTGTAAAGAAATGTGATGCTGTTCTGTTTGGTGCGATCGGTGGACCAAAATGGGACACACTAGAGAGACATTTGCGTCCTGAGTCAGGACTTTTAGGTCTTCGTAAAGAGATGGGAACATTTGCAAACCTTAGACCAGCAATGGTGTATGATGAATTAGTGAATGCCTCTAGTCTTAAGCCTGAAGTGATTCAGGGTGTAGATATTATGGTTGTACGTGAGCTTACTGGTGGTATCTATTTTGGTCAGCCAAGAGAACTTCACGAAGATAATGCATTCAACACAATGATCTATACAAGAGAAGAAGTTAAACGTATCGCAATTGTGGCATTTGACATAGCAATGAAACGTGATAAACGTGTCTGTTCAGTAGATAAAGCGAATGTACTTGAAGTAAGCCAGTTCTGGAGAGAGATTGTAGAGGAAGTGGCTAAAGATTACCCGGAAGTTGAGCTTTCTCATATGTATGTAGATAACGCTGCAATGCAACTTATCCGTGATCCTAAGCAGTTTGATGTTATCTTGACTGGAAACATCTTTGGAGATATCCTTTCAGATGCTGCGAGTATGTTAAGTGGATCTATCGGTCTTCTTCCAAGTGCCAGTACAGGTAAGGGTGTCGGATTGTTTGAACCTATTCATGGTTCTGCACCGGATATCGCTGGACAAGGTATCGCTAATCCGTTGGCGACTATCTCATCGGCAAGTATGATGCTTCGTTATGCTTTAGGTGAAAATGAAGCAGCAGATAAAATAGATGATGCGATTAAAAAAGCATTGAGCGAAGGTTACCGTACGGGTGATCTTGGTGATTATGATGCAAAAGAGATCTGTACATGTACTGAGATCGGTGATATAATCGCAGACTATGCATCTAAATAGGACTTAAAACGAACAAAGTGTGTTAAAATACTAACACTGGGCCAACTTTTACGGTTGGCTCTTAAGACTTCCAATGATTTAGAAAGGGATACCATGCCCACTATCAAATCTTTTCCAAACTTTTTCTCACAAACAGACCCTCATATACTTCAAAATATCACTACAATAACAGATTATTTGATCCAAAATTATAATGCCAAATGTTATGTGGTCGGTGGTGCTGTACGTGATCGTATTTTGGGACATGAGTGTAAAGACTATGACATCGAATGTTTTGGTATCTCTGTGGATGATTTTGAAACGGCGATGGATCATTTGGGTGCACAAGGTGTAGGGAAAAGCTTTTTTGTCTATAAGTATCATGATCTAGACATTTCATTACCTCGTACTGAGCAAAAAGTATCACTAGGGCATCGTGGTTTTGAAGTCTCTTTGGCCACTGAAGAGAAAGAGGCATCAAAAAGACGGGATTTTACGATCAATGCTTTAATGTATGATATTCAAAATGAACAGATACTTGACTTTTGGCATGGATTGGATGACTTAGAACATAAAGTACTGCGTGTTGTCGATGAAAAATCATTTATAGAAGATAGTTTACGTGTATTACGTGCGATGCAATTTGCTTCACGTTTTGGCTTTAAAGTAGAAAAACAAAGTTGCAGGCTTTGTCAAAGTATCTCTCTTGATGATCTACCTAAGGAACGTATATTTAAAGAGTTTGAGAAAATGTTTATGGGAAGATATCTGCACTATGGACTTTATTATTTACTTGCATTGGGTATCGGGAAACAACTCTTTAACGAGCGTATGGAGAAAAAAACTTTTATTACGTTAAGTAAGATATTACAACAGAGTCAAAAACATTATGTTGAAAAACTAAGACCTTACTATTTTCTTTTTATTTGCAAAGAATATTTTTCACTGGATATCAAAGAGGTATTAGATAGATTGGGAGCACCGACTAATTACTATAAAAAAGTCGCAGCATCACCAAACCCTAGCAATATCACCATCTCTTTTGTAGCTAATCTATCACTGAAAGAAGGCATCATAGAGTATGTAGGAAACTATCATGCAGATGTGATCGCTATGGCAAATAAATTGGATGTATGGGACAAACCTTTTGACAGAGGTGTAACACCTACGGAGTTGATGGCCGAAGGCTTTTCGGGTAAAGCTTTAGGTGATGAACTTGAGAGGCGAACCGAAGAAAAAATAAAGAGTTTGAAAGAAAAATAGGTATAATTTTACAATTAAATAGTAACTAGGGCGAATATGGAAAAGAGAGCAAGGGTTTTAATAGACTGTGAAGATGCAAAGGGATTAGTATATAAGATTTCTAAAGTCTTTTATGACAGAGGTCTAAACATCGATAACAACCGTGAATTTGTTGACAAAGAGCATGGAAGGTTTTTTATGCGTACAGTAGTGTCAGGACTGTTTGATGTTGAGGAATTACTTAAAGAACTCAAAAGAGTCACCCCCGCAGATGCACACATAAGGGTCATAGAACCTAAAGATAAGAAAATTATCCTTATGGCAACAAAAGAGTCTCATGCACTTGGTGATATTCTTGTACGTCATGCAAATGGTGAGCTTGATGCACAGATAGAGTGTGTCATTGCAAACCATGATACACTTGAGACATTTGTACGTAGATTTGACATCCCTTTTTTTCATGTACCTGCTGACGAAATGACACGAGAAGAGCATGAAGGACATGTGATGAAACTTATCGGTGAATTTGAGTTTGATTATATTGTTCTTGCAAAGTATATGCGTATACTTACACCTGATTTTGTCAAAGCATATCCGGAAAAGATCATTAACATTCACCACTCTTTCCTTCCTGCATTTATAGGCGCTAACCCCTATAAGCAGGCATTTGAACGAGGTGTAAAGATCATTGGTGCTACGGCACACTTTGTGACTGATGATCTGGATGAAGGGCCTATCATCGCTCAAGATGTGATCCCTGTCAATCATCGTTATTCTTGGAGAGATATGCAAAGAGCAGGGCGTGATGGTGAAAAGATAGTACTTTCACGTGCATTAGCATTGGTACTACATGACAGAGTATTTGTCAATGGAAATAAAACGGTTATATTTTAATGTTCAATATTGTTTTAGTAGAACCTCAGATTCCTCAAAATACTGGTACTATAGGTCGCCTCTGTGTGAACCTTGGTGCAACACTGCATCTTATCAAACCACTTGGGTTTGATATAGATGATAAAGCAGTGAAGCGTGCGGGACTTGACTATTGGCAACATCTCGATCTGGTTGTGTGGGAGAGTTTTGAAGCGTTTTTAAAAGAACATCCTATTGGTGAAAATTCCTATATGGCAACCACAAAAACAGATAATCTGTATTTTAATGCACCGTTTAAAAAAGGTGACTATATCTTATTTGGATCAGAGACAAAAGGTATAGATGAAAAAGTCTTACTTGCACATCCTGAGCGTTGTATTACCATTCCTATGGGTGGCGCGGGTAGAAGTTTGAACCTTGGTGTAAGTGTTGGTGTAGTCATCTATGATGCATTACGTCAAAACTATGAAGGCTTTGAAAAGATCACGATAGCCAATACACTGGAGAAGTAATATGTCATTTGGCGATATACTTTACATCATCGCAATGTTCTTATTTGCATTTATTACCTTCGGAATTGTGAAGAATTATTATAAAAATAAATTTGATGACGAGGGTAGACGTATAGATATGCAAGATGAAGCAGATAAAGAGGAAAAGTAGGACTAACCCCCTCTTTACCAACTCTTAGGTAAAATAATAGCTATTATTATTTCACTAGGATTACCTAAATGACACAAGCACTACTTATCGAAATCGGTGTAGAAGAACTTCCCGCGATACCACTACTCAAAATTGTATCTAACATAGAAAAATCTTGGAAAAATATACTTGAAGAGTACAAGCTTGCTTGTGACTTCGAGTTTATCTATACACCTAGAAGACTTGTTTTAAAACATAGTGCTATGGCACTCAGTCAAGCGGATAGTACTGTAGAACTTATGGGACCTCCTGTGCAAGCGGCTATTAAAGATGGTGAGCCTACACAAGCAGCTCAAGGATTCGCCCGTAAATGTGGTGTGAGCTTTGATGAACTTGGTCGTGCAGATAAGAAGGGTAAAGAAGTACTCTATTTTAAAAAAGAAGAGAAGGGTGCAGAGACTGTTTCTCTTCTTGAAGAGATGTTAGTTAAATGGCTGGCATCCATGTCATTTGGAAAGATGATGCGTTGGGGAGAAAGAACGGATGAATTCATTCGTCCTCTCAGATGGCTGCAAGTGAGACTGGACGATACTTCTGTTCCTGTAGAACTTTTTGGTGTAAGATCAGATACAAAAACCTATGTGCATCGTATGATGACCTATGATGCAGTAGAAGTTCCTAGTATAGATGCCTATGAAGGTATCTTGGATGAGTGTGCAGTGATGTTACATCCTGAAGATAGAGAAGCGAAGATCTTAACTGAGTTTGATGCATTGGAGTCAACGCATAATATCATCATAGAAAGAGACAGAGCACTTTTGGCTGAAGTGGTTGCTATCACAGAGAACCCTAAAGCACTTGTAGGTACTTTTGATGAACTTTTCTTAGAACTTCCACCTGAAGTGATTATCACTTCTATGAAAGAACACCAGCGTTATTTCCCTGTATTTGAAAATGGGAAAATTACAAACAAATTTGTAGTCGTAAGTAATGCCTACACAAATGACTACAGTAAAGTAGTAGCAGGAAATGAACGTGTACTTAAACCACGTCTGGCAGATGGCCTCTTCTTCTACAAAAATGACCTAAAAAATGGACTGAGTACAGATGGTCTTGAAAAAGTACAGTTCATCGATGGTCTGGGAACACTTGCAGATAAGATCACAAGAGAAAATAATATCGCTATCAGACTGCTTGCACTTTATATGGACAGAGTAGAATCAGGAACAGGACAAAGTTCTGCAGCACTTGAGAAAGCAATGGACAAGGCCGTGAACCTTGCAAAAGCGGATCTTATGAGCGAGATGGTGTACGAGTTTACAGAACTTCAGGGACTTATGGGATATTATTATGCTAAGGCACTGGGCGAAGAAGAGCTTGTTTATAATGCTATAAAAGAGCAGTATATGCCTGTAGGTGAAGGTGCAGAACTTCCAAGTTCTGTGTTCTCATCTATTGTGGCGATGAGTATAAAACTGGATACACTCTTTGGACTCTTTAGCGTAGGGAAAATTCCTACAGGTTCTAAAGATCCATTTGCTTTACGTCGTGCGGTAAATGGTATTGTACGTATCGTGACAGAGTATGATCTGACTTTCAATATTGACGATATCATCACGTTGCTAAAAAGCAATTACGATGAGTTTGATACCAATATATTAAGTGAATTCATTATAGAACGTATTAACAAATCGCTCGATGCCAACCCATCTGTCATCGCTTCTGTACTTGCTTCAGGGGAAAGAGATATCAATGAGATAGCTAAAAAAGTTGCAGCACTTAACGATATCGTAAATAATGATGCCTTTAAAGAGCAGTTCACTACCTTCAAACGTGTGGCAAATATTTCTAAAGATGTAGACCTTGAGTCAAGCATGGAGATAGATATTGCATTGTTTAAAGAGGATGCTGAAGTAACACTCTATAATGCTTATGAAAAAGTGATCAATTCTAGATACAGTGACTATAAGGAAGAACTCGAAGCACTTTTTGGACTGAAACGTGAACTTGATGGTTATTTTGATGATGTTCTTGTTAACTCTGAAGATGAAGCGCTAACAGTAAATAGACTTCATACGATAGGATCTATCTATAAAACGTTTAGAAATATTGCGGATATTAAAGAGATATCGGTTTAGATCTGATGTCTAAAACCTATGATACTATCATCATCGGTGCCGGGATAGCAGGAGCCTCTACAGCCTATGCACTTACACAAAAAGGTCAAAAAGTCCTAGTCCTCGATAAAAGAGGCATAGCCTCTGGAGGCTCTGGGGCTGCTGGGGCCTTTGTTTCTCCCAAGATAGGAAAAGGGTCACCTCTTCAAACACTTACCAATGCATCTTTTTCTTTTGCCAAAGACTTTTATCTCTCCACTTGTCCTACACTTTTTCATCAAACTGGCGTGATACGAATACCCAAAGATAAAGCTGATGCTAAAAAGTTTTCTGAGTATGAATCTTTTAACGAAAACAAGTATGAAATCTACAAAAAAGAACAACTTCAAGAACAAGGATTAAGTACTGAGTTTGAAAGTTTTTACTTTCCTGAGGCTGGGGCTTGTGATGCAAAAGAGGTGTGTGAATATTTACTCTCAGACATTGAAGTTCTAAAGTATGAAGTCAAAGAGATAACACAAGAAAATGGGTTATGGAATGTGGGTGAATATATCACTAAAAATCTTGTATTGGCCACAGGATATGAGAGTGATTTAGCAGACTTGCGCTACATGGGTATCAAAGGTACTTGGGGGACTAGAGGAGACTTCTCTTCCAACCTTGCCTTAGATGTAAGTATGCATCAGTCCATGTCTGTAGGAGCTAATGTAGATGGTATTATAAAATTAGGTGCTACACATGAGAAAGAGGTTAAAGAAGTGATACCATGCAAAGAGGAACAAGCGTTACTCTTAAAAGAGAAAGCCACTTCTCTTATAGATACTTCAGACTTAGAGTTAAAGAAGACTTTCTGTGGCATGAGAGCAGGTTCAAAAGACTACTTTCCTTTGGTAGGAAAAGTGATAGACGTACCTTTTATGCTAGAAACGTATCCTGCTGTTATACGTGGTGCCAAGCCTGAGATGAAGTATATAGATAACCTGTTTATTTGTAACGGTCTAGGGGGTAGAGGCTTTGTTTTTGCACCACTTATGGCGAAGATGCTAGCTGAATGTATCGTGGAAGCTAAAGAGGTTGATATCAGAGTAGAACCGGACAGACTTTTTTTGAAGTGGTGCCGTAAAAGTCCGCAGCTGGACGCTTTACGATAAGTCAGGCTTTTCCCACTTTTCCCAGTCAGGTTCTTGTGAAACATGAGGAAAACCATCTAGCAACTCTTGAGGTTGGAACTTTGGTTTGTAGGCAAAAGCCTTACATCCATCTACCCAGTATCCCAAGTAAATCCAAGGCAGCCCAAGTAGTTTGGCAAATTGTATCTGGTAGAGCAGTGAATAGGTCCCAAGTGATAGATTGGCATAATCGGGATCATAATAAAAGTATATAGAACTGATACCGTCATCCAGTATATCGATGAGGTCTACACCGATGAGTTTATTATCTTTGATATAGAGTACTTCCCTTCCGTAATCATGTGCACCGTCTACAAAGTTTTCATGATATTCACGTTGTGAAATATTTCTGTGTTGCCACTGGTCTTTTTCATGTTTAAAACTGTGGTATTTATTGTAAAGATTTATATGTGACTGTGTAAGGGTAGGCTTTTGCACGATGATTTCAGTGTCAGCATTTCTTTTGACGGACTTTTTTTGTGATTTGGTGTAATGATAGTTGTTGACATCTATACGGATACTTTTACACTCATTGCACCCATTACAAATGGGGTGAAAAAAATACTTCCCAAAACGTCTCCATCCTCTTGCTATGACAGCAGTAGCAAACTTTTTACTTGCATTAGCGACATACTTGTAGTTCATACGTACCTTGTTGCCAGGGATGTATGCACAGTCGTAGTCCAGCATAGAAAAGTCTGTTGATGGTGGGTTCAGTAAATCTAGTTCTTCGTTCATAATCGCGATTATACTGAAATTATTGTAAAATTCATAAAAAATAGAGGTGTATATGTTTCTTTATCAACCAACATCAGGTTACTGCTACAATAGTGACTCTATTTTTTTATATGATTTTATCTCTACTTTTAAACCAAAAGGTTCTTTGCTTGATGTAGGTTGTGGAGTAGGTATTATCTCACTTTTGTTAAGCCGTGACTTTAACATCCAGACTAGTATTATTGATAAACAGGAAAAGATGCTGAACTATGCGAAACATAATTATGCACTCAATAACCTGGAAGTACAAAGCCATCTTGGAGATTTTACAGAATGGAATACGGATGAGAAGTTTGACTATATCATCTCAAATCCTCCTTTTTATGACTCGCGTGTGACCCAAAGTGAAAATACACACCTGAACATTGCCCGGTATGCACATCATTTACCTATAGAAGATTTCATTGGCAAGGTCAAAAAACTGTTGAAACCCAGAGGGTATTTTATATTCTGTTATGATGCGAAGCAGGTAGACTTGTTATTGCATCATTTAACTTCCTATGGTATAACTGTTGAAACAATGCAGTTTGTGCACTCCAAAATAGACAGAGAGTCCAAACTGGTGATGATCGCAGCGCGTATGGGTTCAAAGTCTATGACACAGATACTTCCGCCATTTGTGGTCTTTGATGATAAGAGTGTCTACAGAGACAAAGCGATGAAAGCGTTTGAACGTGCAAATACAAATAGTATAAAAGGTGACTTTTAATCATGGAATTAATGACACATGAGCAGTACAAGTTTAAATTTAATCCCAATGAGTGTGAAGCTTGTGGTGGTCACTGTTGTACAGGAGAGAGCGGTTATATCTGGGCTAAATATGCTGAGATAGAGAAAATGGCAGAGTTTGTTAACCTTAGCGTAAAAGATTTTGCTACAATGTATTTAAGAAAAGTAAAACATCGCTATTCTTTGAGAGAAAAAAAACTGGCAGCCGATAACTTTGCCTGTGTATTTTTTGACGAGTCGATGAAGCGTTGTTCCATTTACGCTGTACGGCCTTTACAGTGTCGTACTTTCCCATTTTGGGAACAATTTAAAAATAATGAAGAAGAGGTACGTAAAGAGTGTCCTGGTATCGTATAGTTTTTACCTTATTGATAGTATTTAGTTTTAGCACTGTGTTTAGCTCTGCCAAAGATATTATGAAGATAAGTGAAGATGAACTCATCATGAGAGGACTTTTATATGATGAATATAAAGCCTATGAAAATAGTTATCAAGTTTATAAAAAACTTTATGATGATACGGGAGCAGAGATCTATCTGTTTAAGGAAGCTACTTCTGCATTGATGAGTAGAAATCACATATTGGAGAGTATCACACGCTTAAAAACATGGGATGAAGTGAATCCGGACAGAATTGAAGTGAGACGTCTTCTCATTCCTCTTTATCTTACTATACGACAAGTGAAAAATGCGACAATAGAAGCAGAAGACCTGCTTGAACAGTCAAAAGAACCTATGGATTTGGATCTAGCTTCAAATTCATTTTTGTATGCAGGAAAATTTAAAAGAGCATTAGAGCTTTTAAGCAGGGTATATGAAACTGTACCTAGAGAAGAGACATTACTTCGAATGACTGATATTATGGATGAGTTTACAGGTGAACGAAAAAAGGCCATACAGTTACTTGAAACACATCGTCGTATGAATATCGTGAGTCATGATGTTTATGTAAAATTGCTTTTGCTTTACCAAAAAGAAAGAGATATTGATGGTATCTTAGAGACATATAAAGCACTGTACATACAAGACAACGATGAACAGTACCTGACTAAGATCATAGATGCCTATGTCTACAAAAGAGATCTTGATGGTGCGATTGTTTTCTTAGAAGCGGACCAAAGTAGAAATGATATACTCTATGAACTCTATAAGAGACAAAGATATTTTTCTAAAGCATTGGCCCTTGTAGATAAACTCTATGATGAAGATAAAGATTCAAAGTGGATAGCAGAGAAGGGAGTCCTTCTTTTTGAAAATTCAGAAGATAAAAATGATAAAAAAATGATAGAAGATGTGATCTCTCATTTTGAAAAAGCCATTGCATTAGGTAATGATGACAGTATTTATTTGAATTATTATGGTTATACACTCATAGATAAAGAGGTCAACGTCAAAAAAGGTATCAGTGTGATAGAAAATGCACTGATCCAACAACCTGATAACATGTATTATTTAGACTCTTTGGCATGGGGATATTATAAAGAACGTGATTGTGATAAAGCCTATAAAATGATGAAAAGAGTAGTGGATGAAGAGGGACTTGAAGAACCAGAAATTATAGAACATTGGGATGCTATCAAACAGTGTAAATAATTTCGGGATTCTTTTAGATATAATACGCGAAATTTATAGAAATTATGGAAAGTAATATATGGCTCAAATATTAGATGAAATCATTAAAAAAACAAAATCAGATCTAGAAAAAAGAAAAGTAGATTACCCACTAGAGTGGTTAGGACGTTCTCTCTCTTTTAACCCTTTTGTTCCTAAAGATGTGCAGAGTGCTTTACGTTCTACTGAGGAAAATCCTTATAGAATCATTGCAGAAGTTAAAAAAGCTAGCCCTAGTAAAGGGATTATACGTGAAAACTTTGATCCTGTAGAGATAGCACAAGCCTATGAAAAAGGTGGGGCAGATTCACTCTCTATACTTACTGAACCACACTTTTTTAAAGGTGATAAAGAGTATCTAGGTATGGTACGTCGCTATGTAAATATACCGCTACTTAGAAAAGATTTTATCGTCGATAAATATCAGGTACTTGAAGCGTTGGCATTTGGCGCAGATTATATTTTGCTTATCGCTATGGCACTGAGTCGTAAAGAGCTGAAAGAATTACATGACTATGCACGGCATTTAGGATTGGATGTATTGGTAGAAGTGCATAACAAAACAGATTTGGTTAAAGCTATTTTTGCTGGAGCAGATATCATTGGGATTAACCATCGTAATCTTGAAACATTTGAGATGGACATGAGTCTGAGTGAAAAACTGATTCCACTCATTCCAAATGGTAAGATCATTGTGGCTGAATCAGGTATCAATGACCATGAAACTGTAGTAGAACTTTCTAAGATAGGTGCAGATGCATTTTTGGTAGGTGAGCATTTTATGAGACAAGATGATATTACTGCGGCTATTAGAGAAGTGAAATACGGTAAATAATATTGCGTCATCCTCGTGCTTGACACGGGGATCCATCAGTTGTAAATAATTAAAATTTTAGATTCACGGGTCAAGCCCGAGAATGACGAATAGTTTACGAGAGTAATTTTTTCACCATAACATTGATACGTCCGCCATCTGCTCGGCTTCCTATGGCATCTTTGGCCCCACCCATTACTTTACCCATATCTTTCATACTCTCAGCACCCACAGAAGCGATGACTTCTTTGAGTACAGATTCTAATTCCGCATCATCCATAGGTTCTGGCAGGTAGGCTTTGACTATGGCCATTTCTGCATCTTCTTTTTCTACAAGGTCGTTACGTCCCGCCTCAGCAAACTGAGCTTTGGCATCTTCTCTTTGTTTCATATATTTCATTAAGATAGCTTCAACATCTGAATCGGTCACATCTCTACGTTCATCAACCTCTATCTGTTTAATAGATGCCTGTATATTTCTGAGTGTATCTCTTTTTACTGTATCTTTTGCGCGCATAGCGTCTTTGATATCATTCTTTATTTTTGCATTTAAACTCATGTGGGTTCTCCATTCTAGATTTAAAGTGATTATACTATAATCCCTCTATGATAATCACAATAGAAGACAAACAATTTGACACAGCCAAGATCACGCAACTCTACCCCGCAGCGGTGGTAAAGACTGGATATGAAGATGAAACAACACAAGTGAGTCTTGAATGGTTGGATGTTGAGGCAAAAGGTAAGGTTGAAGTAGTAGGTTTTGGCATATTTGTCAATCTTGGAGAAGATGAAAAGCACTCTTTTATGTTTGAGACAAAAGAAGAGATGGATGAAGCTGCAGGGCGTATAGCCGCACAGCTACAGTAACAAATATCTTATTCATTTTCTTTAAAATTTAAAGATGCAGAGTTGATGCAGTATCGCTTATAGGTAGGTGCCGGGCCATCAGGGAATACATGTCCTAAATGACAACCACATGCACCACAACATACCTCTACACGAACCATACCA
>CALDBH010000034.1 GCA_937938065.1 uncultured Sulfurovum sp.
CAAGAGCAGAGCTTTTAAAATATTCATTTTCACCCCTTTATTACATAGGTACTTATTTTAATTATACTAAAGATTAAAAAGATTTAGGCTGATGAAGCGTTGTCTTAACGTTCGTCTTCAAGTGAGTACCCTTTAAAATAGACACGTATAGAATCCATAGAGATAAGAAAATTATCAGAATATATTTCTGTTTTGATCAGTACATCTTTTTTTTTCAACTCGTACGCGCTTACGGTTTTATAAAAGAGTGTGACGATGACTGGTCTGCTAGAGAATTTGTTACAATCTTCAATCTCTATATAGTACTCTCGTTCCATATTTTTAAATTTATAAAATTCTTTATTTCCAAACTTATATGTCTTTTTTTTGTGGGTTCGACGCTTTTGTATCTCTTCACGTTTTTGAGTACTGAGTCTTTTTTCGTTGAGTTTATTTAATATCTTAGCTTTTTCTTCTTCTGTATAGGGTCCTTTTTTATCCGAGAGTGCTTCTTCTGCTCTTTGCTGAACAAGTCTCTCCTCATTCAATCTATCCATAATGAATTTTTTTTCTTCAGTACTATAGGTCTCTTTTCTAGAAATACTCTCTATATCTAATATTTCATTTGGATCTTTGTCCATGCTTGTCCTTTTAGATTTCCCCTGTTCAATTCCCAATTCTTTGTATTATTATACATTAGAAATATATAATTTTATAATATCACCCATAATACAGCACTTTTTGGCTAAAATATCTATCAAATTTACTCTACAAACTCATTTGTTTAAGGAACTACAAAATATGTCTTGTCACAAAAAATCTTATATTACAACTCCGATCTATTACGTTAATGACATTGCCCACATCGGCCATGCATATACAACCATCATTGCAGATACACTTGCACGTTACTCTCGTATGTCGGGATTGGAAACTTTCTTTCTTACCGGTACAGATGAACACGGCCAAAAAATAGAAGAAGCTGCAAAATCCAGAGGTAAAACAACCCAAGCCTATGCAGATGAAATCTCAGCAACTTTTAAAAACCTTTGGGATGATTTTGATATCTCTTATGATAAATTTATCAGAACTACAGATGCAGACCACATGAAAGGCGTACAAAAAGCCTTTTCAGTTATGCATGACAATGGTGATATTTATAAAGATACCTATAAAGGTCACTACTGTATCTCTTGTGAAACCTTTTTCCCTTCCATTCAACTTGTTGATGATGAGTTTTGTCCGGAGTGTGGTAAAAGCACCACTATCGTAGAAGAAGAAAGTTACTTTTTTAAACTCTCCAAATATCAGGATAAACTGCTTCAATACTATGAAGATCACCCAAATTTTATCTTGCCAAAAAGCAAAAGAAATGAAGTGATCCGTTTTGTAGAGGGTGGATTGCAAGATCTTTCCATCACACGTACAAGTTTTGACTGGGGCGTAAAACTACCAGAAGAGATGGATGACCCTAAACATGTGATGTATGTATGGTTGGATGCCCTCATGAACTATGTGACAGCACTTGGATATGGTACAGACGATGAAAAGATGGACCAGTGGCCTGCACGTGTTCAACTCATAGGTAAAGATATTTTACGTTTCCATGCCATCTACTGGCCTGCATTCCTTATGAGTCTTGACCTTCCTCTGCCTACACATATTGCTGCACACGGATGGTGGACTCGTGATGGTGAGAAGATGAGTAAGTCTAAAGGTAATGTTGTAGACCCTAGAGAAGTGGCAAATGCCTATGGACTGGACAACTTCCGTTACTTTATGCTTAGAGAAGTGCCATTTGGCGGTGATGGTGACTTTAGCCAAAAAGCACTCATAGACCGTATCAACTCTGACCTTGGTAATGACCTTGGAAACCTACTCAACCGTCTTATAGGAATGAGTGGTAAATACTTTAACGGTATTGTAGACTCTGCAAATGTGGCTAAGTACTATCAGGCTGAACTTGATGATGTACATGCATCTTTAGAAAAGTTGGAACCGCTACTTTTTGACATGCAGATACACAGATACCTTGAAGAGCTTTGGAGACCACTCACTGTAGCCAACAAAGCTATAGACATGTACCAGCCTTGGACACTTATGAAAGAAGGTAAAGAAGAAGAAGCGATGGCACTTAATGGTCTTATAGCAGCTATACTTGCAAAAGTATCTGTGATGCTTTACCCTGTAATGCCTGCTGTATGTACAAAGATCTCAAATGCTTTACACTTTACCATAGATAACAGTTCTTGGAACAGCATGGTGAAAAATACTAAACTTCTTGAAACATTTACACTAGAAAAGATCGACCCTCTGTTCCCTCGTATTGAGGAGCCTTTACTGGAACAAGCAGAACCTATAGATGCAAAACCTGAAGAGAAAGCAGCCAAAAAAGCAGCTCCTAAAGAGGAAACAAAAGAAGAAGGTGTTGCTCTCATAGGTATAGACCAGTTCTTCCAAACTTCTCTTAAAGTAGGTACAGTTGTGAAAGCTGAAGAAGTACCAAAGAGTAAAAAACTTCTTTTACTGCAAGTAGATGTAGGTGAAGCTGAACCAAGACAAGTAGTTGCAGGTATCAAAGAGTGGTATTCTGCTGACGATATGCTAGACACACAGGTATGTGTTGTTGCAAACCTTAAACCGGCTAAACTCATGGGTCTTAAGAGTGAAGGTATGCTTCTTGCAGCCAAAGATGAAGACGGTCTGTGTAT
>CALDBH010000035.1 GCA_937938065.1 uncultured Sulfurovum sp.
TAGTGAATCTTATTAACCTACAGCAAGATGAGAAGATCATGGCGATCATCCCAACAACTGATTTTGAGGATGATAAAGGACTTGTATTCTTTACACAAAATGGTATCGTGAAGAGAACAAACCTTTCAGAGTATTCAAACATCAGATCTAATGGTGTAAGAGCGATCAACCTTGATGAAAATGATGCACTGGTAGAAGCGAAGATCGTCAAACCAGATACACAATGGCTCTTTGTCGCAACGAAAAAAGGTCTATGTATTAGATTTAAAGTAGAAGATGCAAGAGAGATCGGTAGAGTGGCACGTGGTGTAACTGCGATCAAGTTTAAAATAGAGGGTGACTACGTTTGTGGTGCTACGACTATCGAAAATGAAGAAGATGAACTTCTCATGATGAGTGAAAAAGGTCTGGGTAAACGTACGACTGCCAGTGAGTACCGTGAACAAAACCGTGCAGGTAAAGGGGTTATCTCTATGAAACTCACACCTAAGACGGGTGATGTGGTTGGTGTTGTATTTGTAGAAGAGGACAAAGACTTGATGTGTTTGACAAGTATCGGTAAGATGATACGTGTAGACATGGAGACTATCCGTAAAGCAGGACGTAATACATCTGGTGTCAAAATAGTCGACGTTGAGAAAAAAGATACCGTTGTGAGCATTGCAAAATGTCAAAAAGAAGAGAAGCCCGAAGATGAAATCGAAGGCGAAGAAAATAGTGAAACGAAAGTTAATAACGACAATACATTAGGATTAGAATAGCGTGAAGACATATAACGTAGCAGTAGTCGGTGCAAGTGGTGCCGTAGGTGAAGAACTTTTTAGAGTATTAGAAGAGGTAAACTTTCCAGTAGGAAATCTTTTACCTTTGGCAAGTGCAAGATCAGCAGGTGATTCTATAGAGTTTCAAGGGAAGTCTTATAAGATAGAAGAATTGACTGAAGAAGTATTTCAAGGCAGAGAGATTGATATCGCTTTCTTCTCAGCAGGCGGTAGTATCTCTGCACACTATGCAAAGTATGCAGTAGAATCTGGAGCAGTAGTCATAGACAACACTTCTCATTTTAGAATGGATCCAAATGTGCCACTAGTGGTACCTGAAGTCAATCCTGAAGACATTTCACTTTGGGAAGATTCAGGGATCATTGCTAACCCTAACTGTTCTACTATTCAAATGGTACAACTGCTTAAACCTCTTCATGACCTTTATGGCATCAAAAGAGTAGATGTAAGTACTTACCAAGCCGTAAGTGGTGCTGGTAAACAAGGTATGGAAGAACTTGTTAGACAAATGCAAGCCTTTTTTGAATTTAAACTCGATGATGCAAAAGTGGAAGCATTTGCTCACCAGATAGCGTTGAATGTTATTCCTCATATCGATGTGCCACAGGAAAATGGTTATACAAAAGAAGAGATGAAAATGGTAAATGAAACTGGTAAGATCATGCATACAGAGTTTGCAGTTTCTGCAACATGTGTACGTGTACCGGTACTGAGAAGCCACTCTGAGTCTATAACAATTACATTTGAAGAAGGTGTAGATGTCAATGTAGATAAAGCAAGAGAAGTTTTGGGTGACTTTGAAAATGTAACAGTTCTTGATGATATGTCTAAAAATGAATATCCAATGCCTATCATTGCAACAGATACAGATGAGACCTATGTAGGACGTATCAGAAAAGACTTATTTTCAAACAACATTTTACACCTTTGGGGTGTTGCTGATCAAGTAAGAGTAGGTGCTGCAACCAATGCAGTGAGAATTGCACAAAAATGGATCAAACTAGAGGAAAATGCCTAATGTTAGAAAAACTATTTGAAGGTGTTATTTGGAACAGTAGATTTATTGTTCTTTTGGCCGTTATTTTTGGTTTATTGGGTGCTGTTATTCTTTTTGTGGTAGCTTCAATGGATATTTGGGGAGTTGCAGTATATACATTTAACACGCTTATAACACATGCACATCCTGAAGATTTTCATGAAGATATCGTAGCAGGTATCATTGGTGCAGTAGACTTGTATCTTATCGCGGTTGTAATGTTCATTTTCTCTTTTGGTCTGTATGAACTTTTTATTTCAGATATTGATCAGGCAGAGGGTAAAAACGGGTCCAAACTATTGGCTATTCACTCTCTTGATCAGCTCAAAGACAAGATAGCAAAAGTCATCGTGATGGTTTTGGTTGTAAACTTTTTTCAAAGAGTATTACATACAAACTTTGCAACACCCATTGAAATGATGTACTTTGCACTCTCTATTACAGCATTGGCTGTAGGGTTATATTTTTTAGGTAAGGTAGGTAAATGAGTAAAATATTTGTAGACGCATGTCTAGGTAAAGAGACACCATACACACCCGTATGGATGATGAGACAAGCAGGACGTTACTTACCAGAATATATGGCAGTAAGAGCAGAAGCAGGAAATTTCCTTAACTTATGCCATAACCCTGAAAAAGCAGCAGAAGTGACTATACAGCCGCTTGACATTGTGGGTGTAGATGCAGCTATCTTATTCTCAGATATTCTTGTGATCCCAGATGAAATGGGAATGGACTTGAGTTTTGTGAAAGGTGAAGGACCAAAGTTTTCTGATCCTTTAACTTCACAAGAAGACTTAGACAGACTCATCGGTGGTGAAGAAGCAGCAAGTAAACTTACCTATGTCTATGAGACTATAGAACTTCTTAGAGAACAATTAGATGCAAGAGGTGATGAGATAGCACTTATTGGATTTACTGGTGCTCCGTGGACACTTGCTACCTATATGATAGAAGGGCAGGGTACAAAGACATATAACATCTGTAAAAAGATGATGTATTCTAATCCTGAACTCCTTCATAATATCCTTAGAAAAGTAACTGATGTAGTGAAGCTTTATATGGAGAAGCAGATACAGGCTGGTGTAGATGTCGTACAGATCTTCGATTCTTGGGCAGCAGCGATTGAACCAGGTAAGTATGATGAATTTTCATGGAGTTATATGGTTGAGATCGCTGAGTATCTTAAAGAAAAATATCCGCATATTCCTGTGATCATGTTCCCTAAAGGGGTTTCAGCATTTATACAGAGTGGAAAAGTGTATGGAAACTTTGATGTATTTGGTATAGACTGGGGAACACCTATGGCTATGGCAAAAGAGAAGCTAGGTGACAAATACGTACTCCAGGGAAATATGGAGCCATGCAGACTCTACTCGAAAGAAGCAACAACAGAGTGTGTAGAAGCTATTCAAGAGATCATGGGTACCCATAGACACATCTTTAACCTCGGACACGGAATACTTCCAGATGTACCGGTAGAAAATGCCAAACACTTTGTAAGTGAATGTCAGAGAGTTTCTAAAAAATAATATGAATATCATCTTTGGTCCCATCCACTCTAGGAGATTTGGTAAATCTCTAGGGGTCGACCTTAGCCCTTCTAAAAAACAGTGTAATTTTGACTGTCTTTACTGCGAACTTGACCCTGCAAAAACAATGGATGCCTATGATGATGTAGTCACTGTAGAAGAAGTTACAACAGCACTGAAGTCTGCACTCAAAGAACACGATGATGTAGACTTCATCACTCTCACTGCGAACGGTGAACCTACGCTTTATCCACACCTCTCTAAACTAATTGACGAGATAAATACCTTTAAAGGCAGAACCAAAACACTCATCCTTTCCAATGCAGCCAACATAGATGATGTCAATGTACAGGATGCGCTGCTAAAACTTGATGAAGTCAAACTCTCACTAGACTGTGCCACCCAAAAATGTTTACAAAAACTCGACCGTTCTCATACGGGCATCGATGTTGAAAATATCAAAGCAGGGATGTTAGCCTTTAGAGAAAGATACAATGGACCTCTTGTCATAGAGATACTTATCGTTAAAACACTGAATGACTCCAAAGAAGAGATAGACAAGCTCAATGAGTATTTACTCAAACTGAAACCTACACGTATAGACATAGGAACTATAGACAGACCTCCTGCGTTTGATGTAAAGCCTGTGAGTTATGAAAAGTTACTGGAGATCAGCCACCTTTTTGACAGTACCTTACCTGTGTATATAGCATCACGTAAAAAAGCGGAGATTTCGGCTTCTAGCTACAGTGATGAAGAGATACTCGAAACTTTGTCAAAACGTCCTTTGACAGCAGAAGACATAGAAGCACTTTTTGATGAAGAGAGTCAAAATAGAGTACAAAATCTCTTACGTAAAGAGAAAATAAAGCGGGTTTCAACAAATGGTGTAGAATTTTACAAAAAAGCCTAAAAAATCCTTGACTTTAAAAAACTTT
>CALDBH010000036.1 GCA_937938065.1 uncultured Sulfurovum sp.
GCGATTTCAGGTACGTACTCGTGTGCCATTAGTCAATCCTTTGCATAGTTTCATAATTAAATTTAACCACTGGTTCACCATGATGATACTCATATGGCTCAAAGTCAACATAAGGAACTTTAGAGTGGTTCTCTAGTGGTGCTGGTGATGTAGGTAAGTGCCATTCTAGTGTTGTAGCACCCCATGGATTCGTTGTAGCCTTTTCACCTTTTGTCCAACCTTTATAGAATATCCAGAACATATAAACCATACCTACAAAAGTAAGAATCCCACCAACAAATGCAATTTGATGATAAATTTCAAACTCTGGTAAGTAGTCAAAATAACGTCTTGGCATACCGTAATAACCAGCAATAAACATTGGGAACCATAAAAGGTTAAACCCTATAAACTGGATATAGAATGCCATTTTTGCTTTTCCATCATCATACATTCTACCTGTAACCAATGGGAACCAGTAGTGCATACCTGCGAACATTAACCAAACAACACCAGCCAAGATAGCGTAGTGAAAGTGTGCAACAGTATAGTATGTATCTTGTAAGTGAATATCCATACCGATCATAGTAATCGTAACACCAGTGATACCACCGATTGCAAACGTAATAATCGTTCCAAGTGCCCACATCATAGGTGCTTTTAGAACAATTTTACCTTGATACATTGTAGCAACCCAGTCATAGAACTTAACACCTGTTGGAATAGCAACAAAAAATGTTAAGAATGAGAATACTGACTTAGCAACATCTGACATACCTGATGTATAAAGGTGGTGACCCCATACTAAGTAACCGATACCAGCAATAGAAGCTGAAGAAAGGGCGATCGTTCTGTATCCAAATACTTCTTTTCTTGAGAAAGTAGGAATGATCTCAGACATAATACCAAATGCTGGTAGAATCATAAGATAAACCGCTGGATGAGAATAGATCCAGAATAAATGTTGGAACAATACCGGGTCTCCACCTTTAGCAGGGTCAAAGATACCAATACCAAAGTATTTTTCTAAAATAGCCAATACAAGTGTAATACCAACAACCGGTGTTGCAAGAAGTTGGATCCATGCAGTTGCGTAGATACCCCATACAAAGAGTGGCATTTTAAAGAATGTCATACCTGGTGCTCTAAGTCTGTGGATAGTAACTAGGAAGTTAAGTCCAGTAAGAATAGAAGCAAAACCAAGAACAAATGCAGCTACAAGAGCCATGATTACGTTTGTTCCTGTTTGCATTGAGTATGGAGCATAGAATGTCCAACCTGTATCTGCAACACCTTCCCCGATAAATAGTGATGCAAGTGCAATAATACAACCCGTAATATATAGCCAGAATGTAAACCAGTTAAGTCTTGGGAAAGATACATCTTTCGCACCAATCATAATAGGCATAACGATGTTTCCAAATACCGCAGGGATCCCTGGGATAATGAAAAGGAAGATCATAATTACACCATGAAGTGTAAATGCCTGGTTAAATGTGTCACCATCCATGTATTGTTGGCCTGGCGCAAATAGTTCCAATCTCATTGTTAAAGCTACTATAACTGCAACAAAAAAGAATGTAAACATAACAGCTGCATACATTATACCAATTCTTTTATGGTCAATTGTAAGCATCCACTGCATGAATGTACTTTTAGGGTGCCCTATAGCACAGTGTGTTTCGTCGAAATAAGTTTTACTCATCTAAGTTTCTCCTTTTGTCTTGATGGTCTTCTTGATCTCTTCTTCCCGCTTTTACAAGCCAGATAAAAAAGATGATAGTAATGATTAATATTACAGTAGCTGCTATCTTTTCCCAGGCAAAAACATATGTTTTTCCTTTAGGGTCGTAAGAGAAGCAGTAGAGTAATGTTTTGGCTATTGTTGGTCCTACTTTTCCTTGTGCTGACTCTAACACTGCCATTTTAACATCAAAAGGAAGCTGTTCGATACCATTAAGGTAACGTGTGATCTTTCCTTCTGGTGAGATAACGATCAGTGTTGATGCATGTATCCAGTCAACAACTCCTGCTTTTGAAACAGTCTTTTTATAAGTGAATCCAACCTTATCGGCAATAATAGCCGAAGAGTTATTTTCACTTAATAAAAAACGCCATGCATCTTGCACATAAGGTCTACCGATAGCTTTATGATACATATCTCTTTTAGCTTTAGCCAAAGGAGGTGTTTCATCTTGAGCAAAACTAATGGTTAATGCCTTATAGTCAGTATTTTCAGACAAATCAAGTCTAGAAAATAATTTTGCCATATCGCCAAGTTGAGGGCCACAAATACCACCACATCTGTAGTAGTTCAAAGAGAGTATGGTTGGCTTTCCATCCATATACTCTTTAAGTGTTTTACTTTTACCCTCTTCATCTATAAATGTTAAATCAAGCGGGACATATTCCCCTAGCTTTTCATTAATACCTAAAGATTCGGCTTGTAGTACAGTTAACAACAGTACTACAAGCATCACAATTTTCTTCATATACCCTCCCATTTTTTTATTTTATAAAAATGTAACATTAATTTTAAACTTAAACCACTTAATTGGTAATGAAAACTGATAAAAGATACTTTATTTAATTCATTATGTATACATTATAGGCACAATAAATAATTTTTTTTATTTTTATATAAGTTTTTATAATCTTTTTTATTATGTGAAGTAAATTATTTATTGAAAAGAGTTATTTTTGAAGGAAAGTTTAGGCTTTCCCTTTTTTATTATGAGTAGTCTGGGTAATTCTAATATATTACTATGTTTGGAAAAGTTTAGGCTTTGCCTTTTGCACTTTGGATGGAATGGATGTATTGGTAATCTACAGCAATGTTTTGTTCTTTAGGTAGATTGTTTGAGAGTCTTTGTACCATACCTTCAAAATCTTCAAACAGATAATTCGCCATAGAACCAGGAATTGGGTTGATCTCATTAAGAAGAACTTCATCATCCACAACAAAGAAGTCACATCGGATGATACTTCCTTTAAACAGCGGATCATAGATCTTTTTGAAGCTCTCTTGGATCTTCGTTTTTAGATCATCAGAAATATCAGCGGCTAAAACTTGAGAATCTCTGGAAAAGTCCATGTATTTTTTTTCAAAATCCAAGAACTCTTCTTTTTGTGGTTCTTCAACAATAGAAAGTTCCCACTCATTTGTAAAAGAACCTGCCTGGTTAAACTCTTTAACACCTTCGATAAAAGGTTCTACAATCACGTCTGTGTCAAATTCAAATGCGACATCAAGTGCGTAGTCGAGTTCTGAAGCTTCTTTGACAATGCTCACACCAATACTTGAACCCAAACGCACAGGTTTGATGATCACTGGGTAATCCATAGAAATTTTTCTCTCATCATTTTTTGAGAGATATTCATAATCTACTGTTTTTACACCTAAACTCTCTGCTAAAAACTTGGTGTAGAGTTTGTTATAAGATAGTGCCGAAGCCTCCATACGTGGTGAAATGAAAGGAACTTGATAGAATTCCATCAGTGAAGCTATCTTTCCATCTTCTCCATCTCTTCCATGTATGAGGTTCAATGCTACATCAAAATCTACAGCTTTACTTCCAAACATCCCATCTATCTGAAAACCACCATTCTTAAGTGTAAGTTGTTTAGATTTTTTATACTCTCCTGATGAGAAGAGTTTGGAATTTATCTTATCAGTATCGATTAGATAAAATTTTCTATCACTGCTTACAAAGATATAAGTCAGTGTAGACTTTTTGAGCACTTTTTTCATAGTAATAGCAGAAACAATGCTTATTTCATGTTCAAAACTGGATCCACCAAACAATATAGCAATTTTCATCTGTATTCCTTAGAGCATTTTGGCAAATTCGCCAAAGATATATGCACTTTCATGTGGTCCAGGACTTGCTTCTGGGTGATGCTGTACTGACATCGTTGGAGAATCATTATACTTGAGTCCTTCAATGGTGTTGTCAAAAAGGTTTACATGCGTCACTGATGCCACTTCAGTAATGTTGTCTGGAACATTATAGTTGTGATTTTGTGCCGTGATCTCTACTGTACCTGTTACTTCATTTTTCACAGGATGGTTTCCACCATGGTGTCCAAACTTCAATTTATATGTATCGTAACCATGAGAGATAGAAAGTAACTGGTGCCCAAGACAGATACCAAAAAGAGGTACTTTACGAGCGATAAGTTTTTTAATCTTCTCTTGTTCCTCTTTTAAGATAAGTGGATCACCAGGTCCATTTGAAAGGAATACTCCATCTATCTCTTTTGCATCTATCTTAGCAATAATCTCTTCAGCAGACATAGAGTTAGGCACAACTGTGACTTCCATCCCTGCATGTGTAAGTTCATTTAAGATATTTCTTTTAATACCGAAATCAAGTGCTATGATCTTTTTTGTTGTTTGTGGTGCATCGTACTGGAATGTATCTGTATTGTAACGTGCTTCAGTATGTACATAACTCTCTTTCGTACTTACCTGCTCAATATAATTTACCTCTTCGATACGCGGTGATGATGTCAATACTTTTTTAAGTTCATCCTGATCATGTATCTCAGTAGAAGCCACCATCATCATAGCACCTTCATCTCTAAGCATTTTAGTTAAAAAACGTGTGTCAATTTCAGTAATACCAAGAATATTTTCTCTTTTTAGCAATGCTGCCAAAGTCTCTTCGCATCTGAAGTTAGAGGGACGATCCTGATAGCTACGAACGATGATCCCTTTACAGTGAGCACCTTTACTCTCCATATCTTGTGCATTACATCCTACATTGCCTATCTCAGGCATTGTAAATGTCACGAATTGTCCTGCATAAGAAGGATCGGTAACGATCTCCTGGTATCCTGTAAGAGATGTGTTAAAAACGATCTCTCCTACAGATGTACCTTCTGCCCCAAAACTTTTTGCTTCGAGCATCAATCCATTTTCAAAATATAAAGAGACTTTTGTCATTACAACATACCTCTCTTTGAAAGTTCTTCTTGATAAAATCTTTCATAAAGCAGTTCATAATCCTGAGAACCAGGGATCACTTCTTTCTCCATGCCTCTTATCTTGGCATACACGATGTCATCTATTTCATCAAAGGCATCAGCGAAAGCTTTAAAAGATTTAAAAATAACATTCTTCACCTGGTTTTCATTCACTGTGTATTCTGCAAGATAATTTTCATACAGTTCATCCAAGATAAGGTGTGCCAGGTCATTGTATCTGTCATCATAATTCATGATCACACCATGTTCAGCAGCCATTTTCTTTTTGATCATAAAAAAGAGTTGTCTCTCATCAGCATGTTGAAATTCTATTTCATCATAATTCTCATCGAGGATTTTTTTGACTTTCTCATCAAGTGCATGCTCTTTTGCAAGGTTTTCATCTATGATCTTTTTTGCTGCTGCAACAACCGCTTCTCTACCTTTTGGCAGGGTGATAAAAGGTGCATTGGCTAAATCTATCCCGATCTTTGTCGCTACATACCCTGTTTGTTGTGGTTTTAATCTCATTGCTACCCCTTATTATCGAATTATTGTATCTTCACGCTCTGGACTAGTGGAGATAATCCCCATTTTTGTCCCGATCATCTCTTCAAGTGCTAAAATATATGATTTTGCCGTATCTGGTAAGGCATCAAATTCTCTTACACCCTCTTTTTTGTCCCAACCTGGAAAACTTTTATAGATAGGTGTTGCATCATCAAGCTCATACGGTACATAGTTAATTTCTTTACCATCAACTTCATAGGCGACACACACTTTCACTTCATCAAAACCATCCAGTACATCCAGTTTCATAAGTGATACCTGATCTACACCATTCACACGTACTGCATGACGCATAGCTACCGCATCAAACCAACCACATCTTCTCGGACGTCCTGTTGTCGTACCAAACTCATGCCCATTTTTACGCAGTGTATCACCTTCCACACCAAAGTCTTCACTTGGGAAAGGTCCATTTCCTACTCTTGTACAGTATGCTTTGGCAATACCTGTTACTTTTCCAATGTCTTTTGGGTTGATCCCAAGACCAGAACAAGCCCCTGCACTTACCGTTGTTGAAGAGGTAACATAAGGATATGTACCGTGATCGATGTCAAGCATTGTACCCTGCGCACCTTCTAAAAGTATCTTCTTATCCTCATCCATGATCTCCCACATCAATTGTGTCGTATCTGTAATATAAGGACCTAATACATCTTTGTAACCTTGAAGTTCTGCTAAAAGTTCAGACTCTACAGGTATCGCAACACCCATCGCATCAAAAACAGGTTTATTCATTTCAAAATAGTCTACGATCTTAGCCGTAAGCTTTTCAGGGTTTAACAGTTCACCCAATCTATGCCCTACTCTAGCGATCTTGTCACCATAGGCAGGTCCGATTCCTTTACCTGTTGTACCAATGGCCTTGTCACCCTTTAAACGCTCTTTGGCTTGGTCTATAAGTGCATGGTAAGGTAAAAGTACATGTGCTTTGTCTGAAAGGAAAAGTCTTCCTTCCAAATTATCAAACTGCTCCATCTCTTTGATGAAATCTTTTGGTGAAATTACTACACCGTTTCCTACAATGTTTTTAGCCGAAGGGTTAAGTACACCAGAAGGGATAAGGTGAAGTGCATACTTCTTGTCACCAATAACAATCGTGTGCCCAGCATTGTGTCCACCAGCGAAACGACATACATAGTCATGTGTTTGCGCCATGTGGTCAACGATCTTTCCTTTTCCTTCATCTCCCCATTGGAGACCTACAATTAAATCTGCTTTACTCATCTACCCTATCCTCTATTCATTTTTTTGCTGATACACTCATCTGTATAGAGTGCAAATCCTGCTGCTTCTACACCATCGATCGTGTAAATTCCGCCCATCGCTAAAAGACTGTTACCTTCAAACATTCTAAATGTCAAAGAGTCATAATATCTCATCTTCGCATAAAAGAGTGGCGATATAACCATGTTCTTATACGCTACTTTTTGTGTCGCCTCTTTGATCTTTCCCAGTTCTGCTTTGATGTCATCAGGGAATGCACTCAAATCATCCAAGTCATTCACAGAGTTGATTCTTACAAGTTGTTCTATCCAAGGCAAGTCTGCACCCATGATCTGCTCAACGTTCATTGACTTTAGTACATCTAAAGAGACACCATATTTTTCATTTAAAAGATGCGGTATACAGATATTGGCTATCTGCATGACTGGCTCTGAACCTATCTGTTTTAAAAGTGTTGTTGTTGTTTCTGCGATCTTCTCGAAAGTGCCGTCTATTACTTCTGCACCGATCTGATACTGCTCTTTTGTCGGGAACGTTACAGTTGGCTGGATATAAAACCACTTTTTAGACTCTGTACTTCGACCCAGTCTTTTTGTCACGATACGTACAACATCTGCTGTAGAGTCTGCACGTAAAGTCACTTCATGGTTCTCTTCGTCATTGAGTCTTACCAAAGGCTTTTGGTCATCAAAACATTCATGCTGGTGATAAGAAAAGAGTGGTGTCACTATCTCCTCAAATCCAAGACCGTACAATATTTCACTTGCAATACTTTCTATCTCTCTTTTTATCTTGGCACTTTGTCCGAAATAAAGTCTACTACCACTAGGGATTTCGTGTTCAAATATCATCTATACGCTCTTTTTAAAATAAGTTTCGTTAAAGATACGGCTAGCCGTACCATCAAACTCTCTTCTGCCAATGTCAGCCAATGCCAACTCTATGGCATTGACTACCCATGCAGACTCATACACAGGGATAAGGCCCATCTGGTTGATACGGAAAAGTTTACCTTTAAGATGGTCTTGTCCACCTGCCATGTTTACCCCGTACTTCGTTTTGAGTAGTTTACGTATAGGCTCTGCATCTTCATCAAATACTGTACTCATAGACGGTGCTGGTGTCTGTGGATACATAGAAAAACCGATCGCTTCCAGTGCTGCTTGTGTTGCTGATGCTCTTGCTGCAGTGTTCGTATACAATGCATCCATTCCCTCTTCATCAATCGCATCAAAAATAGCATTGAGTCCGATGATGAGCGTCGTCGCTGCAGTATATGCAGTAGTGTTCTGCTGCTGTTTTTTGATCTCTGATGCAAGGTTGAAGTAGTAGTCTACTCCTTTGCCTATCTTCTCTACTGCTGCATTTGAAAAACCGATCATCGCAAGTCCAGGAGGAAGCATGAGCGCTTTTTGACTTCCTGTTACCAATGCATCGATGTTTGAGATATCTATACGCTCTACACCTACCGCTGTGATACCATCTGCTATGATCATGATGTCAGGGTTGATCTCTTTGGCTCTTTTTGCAATCGCTTCAACAGGATGACGAAGTCCACCGGCACTTTCACAAACCTGTATAAAAATTGCATCAATATCAGCATTTTCATTCAGAGCATTTTCAACATCAGCTACAGAGCAAGGTGTATTCCACTCATAAGTGAGCTCAACTTTATCTTTCCCCATTGCATCAGCAATCTTTCCAAAACGCTCACCAAATTTACCAGCGTTTACAGTCAATGCTTTTGTCTTACACAGGTTCAACATACAAGCCTGCATCGCACCTGTACCTGAAGAGGCGATCATCACACACTCATCCATCCCGAGAAGTTTTAAAAGTCTTTCACGGGCTTCTTTAAAAATGGCTTCAAATTCCGGTGTTCTATGGTGTAGCGTAGGTGTAGCCATAGCTTGGCGTACAGACTCCGGTACTGGTGTAGGTCCTGGTGTAAAAAGTAGCATATATATCCTCATGATCGCCATCATGAAGACGGCATAATTACGTGGATTATAGCGAAAATGAGGTTAGAGAATGGTGAAGGAAAATAATTAAACCGTGGTAGAAGAGAAGGAAAACCCTTCTACTGGTATCTTACGAAAGTACGATAGTTTGCTGTCCTATCTCTTTATATCTTGCATAATAGTGCTCTACAAACGATTTTATCTCTTCTTTTAACGGTAAATATACGCTATTTTCTTTAGTGGCATATGTACTCAAATAGACATTTGCATCTACTTTTGAAAGATAATTTTCTGATAAATTTCTATAGGCATTTTGATAAGTTTCTTTCATAGCATCATACTTGCTATAGTCAATGTTTATCTCTCCGTCATAGGTGATTACACCTGAGCTAAAGAGGATATCAAGGTGAATCAATCCTTCACAATAATATGGCAATACTTCACCTACTTCACGCCATGCCATAAGCCCTACTGCACGTGAAACAACATCATCTACAATGTGTGTTTTCAGTTCTTCACGTTCATTTGAGAAGAATGCCATCAAGCCACCGGCAGTAGCTTTAAACTCTTCGATATTTTTAAACTGTCCTGAAGCGTTCATCTTGGTTTCTGTGTCTGCATCTATCCAAAGGATGTGCCCGTACTCATGTCCAACAGTTGATATGTCATAGATCTCCTGCCAAAGTTTAGGTTCGTTGTCCACAAGTGCTTTTTGTTTTTTTACAAACGCTTCACCCAATGTCTCTACTGAGAGTTTCATGATAGGCTTGGATTTTTTACTCTCCATTACAAAGTCTGCATAAGCAAATATCTTTTTACCCAATTCAGCAGAAACTTGTTCGTCATTAGGAACGACCTGTGCAGAGAAAAGCCCATTGAATTCGGCTCCATAGTAAAGGACGGGTTGACCAATATAGAGTTGGGTTTCATCGACCTGTAAAAGATTCTTGCTCATCGTATGTAACGCTTCTTCACCAAAATCTTTTGCCATTTCATAGGCAAAAAGTTTAATATTATTACGTGTATTTGAACCTTCTTGTAGTTTAGGATTGACAATACGAAGATCCCATTCTAACGCTACGGCTTTTCTATAGTGATCCTCATAATACTCTAACGGATGCCCTACCTGTAATGGTGTCGTTATAGCCATCCAACGTCTATCTACTTCTGCCCATTTACCTATAAGTTCATTGGTTTTCGTATGTGCAAAAGCTACTTTTAGTGCTGTAAAATAAGCTATCCATTCTGATTTTTGATTAAAAACATCATCTTCATGTTGACTCAAAAGTGAAATGAGCTGTTCAAGTGCTGTAGTAACCTGTGTCACTTCATCAGAAAATGCTTCTGCATAGGCAATACTTTTATACCCTGTATCCTCTTTTTTAAGTACAGAGTAACATCTATCTGCTACACATCCGCTCTCATCTGTATCGAGCAGAGATTCATTTTGAAGCATCTCAAAAACTTTGGCATCATCACCATTAAACATTTCAGAGAGTTGTAGATTCACACTATGGATGATATGGTGTGTCCAATGGCTCTGCCATACACTCATAGCAATTCCTACATAATGTACACCTAAGATAAGTGAACGATAAAATGGTGTAAGAAGTTTATTCTCTTCTACCCATGTGATAAATTTTTCATGACGCGTAATATGCATCGTACTTACAAACCCATATGCCAACTCTTTTTTCATGGCTATCTCATCTTTAGCACAACCATTTTTCTCTAACACTTGTTCTAAAGCATCTTCACGGAGGTTTACAACACGTGTAAGTGCTGCCATCTCAGAGTCTTTATTTCTAGGTATGTCCATAAGGCTTAGAAATGCCTCTACTACTTCATTGGCTCTATCATGCCCTTTATCTTCATCTAACAATTCATAATAGTTATTGAGACTTGCCTGTCTAAGTTGTAATTCGTCATAAATAATCTGCAGATCTTCCATAAATTGTTGTTTGTTCATTTTCGCTCTTCTCCATTAAATAATGTCACGGTGAACGCCCTTGAAAGAAAAGCGATTCGAGAGCCGTGACGATTTTTGTCTACTTTTGTAAAAAAGTAGTGATAATATCTTAACTACTATAAAAATTATACTACTTATTTTTCAACATCTGTATAATCGGTTTAGCTAAATCTAGAGCTTGAGCACGATGAGAAATTTTAGATTTAATATCATCATCAAGTTCTCCTAATGTTTTATCAAATCCTGAAGGAATAAATATCGGATCAGATCCAAATCCTTTATCTCCTCTAGGTTCATCTATGACATCTCCATGCATCCATCCATGCACCACATACTCTCCATATTTGGAGACAATGGCCATAGCAGCCGTATAGTAAGCCGGTGTAGACTTTAGCCCTTTTTCTTTCACTGATTCTATGAGTTTATTGAGGTTGTCTTTATCTGTAACATCTTCTCCTGCATAACGTGCGGAGTAAATGCCCGGTGCTCCGTCAAGTATAGGCAGAGAGATGCCACTGTCATCTGATATCACCAAATACTCTTCACCAAGCTTCTCATAGATCGCACGTGCTTTGATGAGTGCATTGGCTGCAAATGTATCTCCGTCTTCTACGATATCAAATTCACCTAAAAGTTCGGAAAAAGCCACTACTTCATCTTGACACATTTGTTTAAATTCACGTAGTTTACCTTTGTTCCCTGTAGCTAAAACGATACGCATACATATTCTCCTTTTCACAGGACTTCGCACTGTGAAAATTCCTTCCACTCACACTTCGTCCTTGACGAGAGATGACAGTTCTTAACCTTTATCATATACTCTTAAATATTTCGTTATATAATGAGAGAAATTTTATCTAAATAGAGGTATCACTATGATTAAACAGATCATGCCACTTAGTCTCATT
>CALDBH010000037.1 GCA_937938065.1 uncultured Sulfurovum sp.
TGATCTGTTTTGCTGAAATGAGTTCAATACCCTCTCCATACTTTTTCACAGCTTGTTCGTATGCACTCTTAGGATCAGAAGCTACAAATGTTTCATTGATCATTGTATATTGCCTTTCATCATTGATAATGGGATCAATACGGACTCTCGTTCTCTCCAACCCGGATGAGGAAGTGTCAGTTCTTTTGTTTCCATTTTCACATTTTCATAAAATATTATATCTATATCTAATGTTCTAGGTCCGTCTTTAAAAAGACGTTTACGCCCAAAAACTTTTTCTACACGTAACACATAACGCAATAATGCCCTAGGGCTTAGAAATGTCTCTACTAGCATTAGAGAGTTATAAAAGTCTCCCTGCTCTATATATCCAAAAGGGGGATTTTTTACTATAGGTGCTGTCTCTATGACACGTAGCAAAGAAGATCTTTTCAAATAGTAAAAAAGATGTTCAAAGCGACGTACCACATCACCTATATTCCCACCGATCCCTAGTAACGCCCTATAACCACTTTGACTTGATAAGATACAAGGAAAATCTTTCGTCTTAATTAAAGTGTTTTTTGCGTCTATTTTTTTTCTTATCATAGCATAACCTACAGGACAACAGCTTTACCGTCTACCATCGCTACCATATCTTCTATGCGAATACCAAACTCACCAGGAATGTATATCCCCGGTTCTATCGTGTACACCATGCCATCCTCGATAATAGTATCTGACTTAGTAGAAATGTAAGGCATTTCATGAATATCCAACCCTACACCGTGTCCAGTTGAGTGTACATAATACTCTCCAAAACCTGCTTTAGTGACAATGTCACGTGTAAGGGCATCCACCTTTTTCGCTTTCATTCCTGAACGTGCTTTGACAATAGCATTATCATGTGCTTTAAGTACCGTATCATAGGCTTTTTGTATTTTTTTTCTTTTAAAACTTTGGTTCGTATCAAACATAAAATATTTATCTGCTTGTACCGTACGCGTGCGGTCTGAGCAATAACGTTTATATTTTAACCCCGCATCAACCAAGAGTAGATCATTTTTAGCCAGTTTTGTAGATGTTGGCATGGCATGAGGTTTCGCAGCATTCTCATTCACTGCCACTATGGGGTCAAAACTCAAATCATACTTGCCAAAGTCACCCAAAACACCTTTGGCTCTGTAAGTTAAAGTGTATTCATCTTCACCAAAACCATTTTTGCGAAACTCTTTGGCTAATGCTTTAAAAGCTTTTGCTCCAAGTTTTGCTGCCTTTGCAATTATTTTCAATTCTTCATCACTCTTGATGATACGCTTTTTATGCGAAAAATCCACCTGCGGGTCAAAGGTCACCTTAGTCTTAGAACTCACACGTTCAAAACCGTCAACACTCCACTCTTTTGGGTCAAAGATCACTTTTTTGACTCTAGCCTTTTTGAGAATCTTAACTGCTTCACCATAGAGATCACCATTGATCACAACAGTTGCACCTTGTACATTTTGGTTTGCATCGATGGTGTAACGACTGTCTGTAATAAAAAATGCTTCGCTCCCCAGAGAAAGATAGAGGGCATTATCACAACTGTAGCCGCATTCATAGTAAATTGCATTTTCATCTTTGAGCATGAAGTTCATGGATGACCTTTTGGTTCATATTTAAAAATTGGAGTATATTCCTCCTCTCGGAGGAGAGGAGAAGTATAGAATTATTTTTGCTGTGCTTGAGCTTGTGCTTGAGCTTGTGCTTTAGCTTGGTGTTCTTTCATTGCTGCTACTTCTGAAAGCATTTGTGTCATACCTACCATCGCCAAGTGGTAACCAAATGGTCCCATACCTGAGATCTGACCTGCACATACAGGTGCTGTAAGTGAAGTGTGTCTAAACTCTTCTCTTTGGTAGATGTTTGAAAGATGTACTTCAAGTGTAGGTATCTGTACCGCAGAGATAGCATCACGAATAGCAATAGACGTATGTGTATATGCAGCCGGGTTGATAATAATACCATCAGCATCACCGATACACTCTTGGATACGATCTACGATCTCACCCTCTAAGTTACTTTGAAAAAATTCGATCTCAGTTTTATTTTGATCAGCAAATGCTTTCATTTGTGAATGGATATCTTCTAATTTCATAGGACCATAGATATTTTGTTCTCTAATTCCTAGCATATTGAGGTTTGGACCTTGGATAACTACTATTTTCATTTTCTGCCTTGTTTATATAATTTAGGTATTATTTTATCTAAATATATTAAATGTGAGGCAAAATGAAGATAATAAATTCGGACTTTATCTATACACCTAAGGGCTATGTACAAAATCAAGCAGTTGCATTTACAGAAACCATCAAAGATATTGGTACACTAGAAGAACTCATACAACGTTACCCCGATGCAAAAGTCATCCAAACAGAACCAAATTCGATACTCTATCCTGGATTTATCAACACCCATGTACATTTGGAGTTTTCAGCGAATAAAACATCTTTGCTCTATGGCTCTTTCAAACCTTGGCTAGATTCTGTCATAGAACATCGCGATGAACTTATAGGAGCTTGCAACAATGAAATGATGCTACATGAATGTAAAGAGATGATGCGTTCAGGTATTACCACATTTGGTGCCATTTCAAGTTTTGGTAATGAACTTGAGGTCTGTGAAAAAACCCCACAACGTGTTGTCTTTTTTAATGAACTCATAGGCTCTAACGCCATGTATGCAGACATGCTCTATGGTGACTTTCAAGAGCGTGTCAGAGCCTCACAGTCATGTGATGAAAGTTCCCGTATCACCCCTGCTGTAGCGATACATTCTCCCTATTCTGTACATCCTATACTCTTACATAAAGCAGTGAATCTAGCTAAAAAGAACAACATGCCCATCAGTGCACATTTTTTAGAATCACAGGCAGAAAGAGAGTGGCTTGAATCAAGTTCAGGTACCTTAAGAGCCTTTTTTCTCAAATACTTTAACACTTCCAAAACGGTTACAAATATCGAAGAATTCATGCATGCTTTCGACACTTATCCTACACACTTTACACACTGTGTTCAGGCAACGCAGGAAGAGTTAAACTATTTGGCCCAGAAAGGACACTCTGTTGCCCATTGTCCACGTTCCAACCGATATCTGGGCTGTGGAAGACTTGCCATTGAAGATCTGCCTCTTCCTTTCACAGTTGCGACAGATGGTCTAAGCTCCAATGATTCACTTAATATCTTCGATGAACTTAGAGCTGCTATTATGCTGCACAATGATATGCCCATCCAAGAACTATCCGAAAAATTACTGCGTGCAGTGACTGGAAATGCGGCAGAGATATTAGGTCTAAAATGTGGTAAAATAGAAGTAGACAAACTTGCAGATTTTGCAGTACTCACACTGCCTGAAGAACCCAAAAGAACAGAAGAGTTAGCACTCTGGAGTATCTTGCATACTAAAGAAGCCTCAGAAGTTTATATAGAAGGAGAAAAATATGTTTAATACTATAGGAAAAGTGATCAAATGGATAGGTCAACATTTCCTTGGAATGTTATTTTTACTTATCGCTTTTGTTGTACTTATGCCCACTTCAACGACTGAGCTAAGACCTGCGAACCTGCAAGAGATACAACTTGTAGGTCCCATCATGAATGCAGATACTATACTCAAAGAGATTGAAGATATACAAAAAGA
>CALDBH010000038.1 GCA_937938065.1 uncultured Sulfurovum sp.
CGGGTTCATTTTATCAGAAGTTCAAGGGTAAAGTAGAAAAAGTCCTTGATCATTTGCCAGAAAGTGCAAGCTATATGGCAAAAAGATTTGAAGAGTCTTTCAGGCTTATCACGCCAGGTATCTTGTTTGAAGAGATGGGTGTCGAGTATATCGGACCCGTAGATGGACACGACATTGAGTCCCTGATAGAGACGATGGAAGTTGCTAAAGCGCTAGGTAAGCCAGTGCTCATTCATGCGCAAACTACTAAAGGTAAGGGCTATGAGATAGCTGAAGGTACCAAAGAACATTGGCATGGAGTAAGTGCCTTTGATCTTAAAACAGGTGAAGCTCCTAAAAAGGCTGGTGTGGCTAAGGCAGCAACAGCTATTTTTTCTGATACCTTAGTAGAACTTGCAGATGAAGATGAAAAAGTGGTAGGTGTAACGGCTGCTATGCCAAGCGGTACAGGGTTAAGTGCTGCCATTGAAAAATACCCTGAGCGTTTTTGGGATGTTGCCATAGCTGAGCAGCATGCTGTAACCTCTATGGGACCATTGGCAAAGGAAGGGTTCAAGCCGTTTTGTACGATCTACTCAACATTTTTACAGCGTGGGTTTGACCAAGTCGTTCATGATATAGCGCTCATGGATCTAGGTGTCGCCTTTGCACTGGACAGAGCAGGTATTGTAGGAGAAGATGGAGAGACACATCAGGGTGCTTTTGATATCTCTTACTTAAGAGGTATACCAAATATGACATTGCTTGCACCGTATAATGAAACAACGATGAAACTCTGTATGGCATTTGCCAAAGAGTATAATCATCCTTGTGCTTTTAGATACCCTAGAGGGGCATTTTTAGCAGAAGACAGAGAAAGTCCAGACTATGAGTTAGGGAAGTCTGTTTTACTCAAAGAGGGTGAAGAGATACTTTTTATAGGATATGGTAATGGTGTTGGACGTGCTGAAGAAGTGGCTGAACTTGTTGAATCAAACCCTGCAGTGTTGGATCTTCGTTTTGTGAAGCCATTGGATGAAGAGATGCTTGTGGCTTTAAGTGCTAAGTATAAAAAATGGTTTGTTTTTTCTGATTCTGCAAAAATGGGTGGAGTTGGATCTGCGCTACTTGAATTATTAAGTGAAAATCGTATCGATGATGTTTCATTAACTTCATTTGAGTATGATGATGCGTTTATCACACATGGTAATACCGAATTGGTAGAAGAGTCATTGGGGATTCTACCAGAGCAATTGGCAAAAATGATAGTGTAGAGGAGGTTTCTTCTACATCAAACCTGTATTTGATAAAGTATCTTTTTAGATATTTTATCAAGTTCAGTGACAGTGAACAAACATTTCAAGGAATTAAAAAATGGCTAACGAATACATTTTTACAAGTGAATCGGTAACCGAGGGTCACCCAGATAAAATGGCTGATCAGATCTCAGATGCTATACTAGACTATATCATCGAAAAAGATCCTCAAGCCAGAGTGGCTTGTGAGACGTTATTGAGTAATGGTTTTTGTGTTATTGCAGGAGAACTAAAAACAACAGCGTATGCACCGATGCAAGAAATTGCAAGAGAAGTCGTAAGAGAGATAGGATACACAGATGCAAGTTATGGTTTTGACTATAGATCTGCAGGTGTACTTAATGGAATAGGTGAACAAAGCCCGGATATTAACCAAGGTGTTGATAAATCTTGTGGTGAGATCGGTGCTGGAGATCAGGGACTTATGTTCGGTTATGCATGTAATGAGACCAAAGAGCTTATGCCTTTACCTATCTCTCTTGCACATAAAATCACAGCGAAACTAGCAGAGGTTCGTAAAAATGGTACTGTCCCATTCTTGCGTCCAGATGGTAAAGCACAAGTTTCAGTCAAGTATGTAGACGACAAACCGGTTGCTATAGACACGATCGTGGTCTCTACACAGCATCATCCTGAAGTGACACTTGAACAGGTACAAAAAGCAGTACTTGAAGAAGTGATCAAAGCAGTGATACCAGCTGATTTGATGTCTGATGATATTACCTATCACATCAACCCTACAGGACGTTTCGTGATCGGTGGACCTCAGGGAGATGCCGGACTTACAGGAAGAAAGATCATCGTAGATACCTATGGTGGTTCTTGCCCTCATGGTGGGGGAGCCTTTTCTGGTAAAGATCCTACAAAGGTGGATCGTTCTGCTGCCTATGCGGCAAGGTACGTAGCAAAAAACCTTGTGGCTTCAGGTGTATGTGATAAAGCGACACTGCAAATAGCCTATGCGATCGGTGTGGCTAAACCAGTCTCTATTTATGTAGATACACACGGTACAGCAACAGTAGATGAAGATAAGATCACAGCGTGTGTAGAGTCACTTTTTGATCTTACACCTAAAGGTATCATGGATGCATTGGACCTACTTAAACCTATTTATCGTAGAACAGCAGCTTATGGTCACTTTGGAAGAGAAGAAGAGGGATTTAGTTGGGAAAAGACTGATAGGGTAGAAGATATAAAAAGATATTTAAATATCTAGTTTTTAGCATAGTGTAATGAATTGAACATTTTTTTACACTTTCATACATTATCTAAAGAGTTTAAAGTATTTTTAAACATCTTTAGCTATAGTTTTTCTATATTAATATAAAGGAATAAAAATGGCAGTAATTATTGGTGATACTTGTATAAACTGTGCAGCTTGTATTGACGAATGTCCAGTAGAAGCAATTGTAGATGAGGATGATAATCCAACGGGTGAGGAATACTACTATGTATATCCTGACAAATGTGTTGAGTGTGTAGATCACTTCGACTCTCCAGCATGTGCTGAAGCGTGTCCAACTGAAGGTTGTATTACTTGGGATATGCCATTCACAGCTGAGCATAAAGATCACTTCAATGGTGGAAACTACATTGATGGTTTAGACTACGTTATGGATGATGCAGATGCAGTAATGCCAATGAGAGATGATATTTCTCTTGAAGACAGAGCAGCAAGAAAAAACGTAGTAGAAGACTAGTCTTCTAAGACATGCATAAGACTGCCTTTGGGTAGTCTTAGTTTAATATCTCCCACTATTAACAACTATCCCCTTTAAAAATTTAATTAAAAATTAATCTTATTTTGGCTAAAATTCCGCCCGAATACTTCTCAATGAAGTAAATAATCGCTTAGGAATATAAGTATGGAACAAACATTATCAATCATTAAACCAGATGCAGTAGCTAAAAACGTTGTAGGACAGATTCTCGCAAGATTTGAAACAGCAGGCCTTAGAATTGCGGCAACGAAAAAAACAAGACTTTCTCGCGTAGACGCAGAAGCATTTTACGCTATCCACGCGGAAAGACCTTTCTTTAAAGACCTTGTAGACTTTATGATCTCAGGACCTGTTGTTGTAACAGTACTTGAAGGTGAAAATGCAATGGCTAAGAATAGAGAGCTTATGGGTGCTACGAATCCTGCAGAAGCAGAAGCTGGAACAATCAGAGCAGACTTTGCTGACAGCATCGATGCAAATGCAGTACACGGATCTGACTCTGTTGAAAATGCAATCAATGAAATCAACTTCTTTTTTGCACAGAGAGAAATTCACTAAGTAAAAAACTATGAAAATAGTTTTTGACAAAATAGGTTCCACAGCGAAACCCATTGAACTGAGTTCAGAGGGTGTTAAAATGGAAGGAACTCTAAAGAAGAGTGGTTATCATCAAGTAACTTTAGATGCGCACATAGGTGGTAGTATTGAGTTGAACTGTGATAGATGTGGAGACACATATAACTATGACGTGGACAATAAACTGCAACTTAAACTGAGCGATATAGTATCTGAAGATAAAGATGATTTAGATATAATTGAGTTTTTAGATGGCGAAATAGATATTTCGTACATACTACAGAGCGAAATAAATACATTTAAAAATGCTTATAACTATTGTGACAAATGTGACAACAGTGATGAAGATTTTGAAGTAGAATATTAAATAAAATTGTAATAAAGGACATAAAATGGCAGTACCTAAAAGACGTGTGAGTCACACAAGAGCAGCAAAAAGAAGAACACATTACAAATTGACATTACCAATGCCAGTTAAAGATGCAGATGGAACATGGAGAATGCCTCACCATATGAATATGACTACTGGTGAGTACAAAACAACTAAAGCGTAATCTTGATGATTAAGATTGCGATTGACGCTATGGGTGGAGACTTCGGTCCTGAGCCCATAATAGAAGGTGTGGTTCAAGCACTGGAAACAGAAAAATTCCTCCCTATTTTAGTAGGTGA
>CALDBH010000039.1 GCA_937938065.1 uncultured Sulfurovum sp.
TTTCTAATTAGACTACTATTATAAAAAAGAAGTGTGAATTAAGCATGAAGCCAGACATATATATTTTATTATGTCGATATACACCTATTATGGTAAAATAATGGTTGATTTATTTGTTATGATTTTGCTGGAGGTTTTGGATGAAAAATGTTTTCTTGGTTGTTTTGTTGAGTGTGTTTGGTCTTGCAAAAGAAAACAAACAGACTACTTTCTCTTGTGAATTTACTACTTATGCAACAGACAAGGGTAGTTTCCGTGGTGATGTTATGAGATTTACTATCGTTACAAACGATACAAATGGTACCTATACATTAAAAGGAAATAATAGTGTATCACGAGGAAACATCATCAGAGGAGATAAAGGTTTATCTTTTATTAAAGTAACTAAACTTGGTAATATCACTACAACGACGATGTCTCGTATTCCTCCAATTGATGGAAAACAAAAAGCTGTTCACAGTAGAAATATCCTTGCCGGAGGGAAACTCTTGGCAAGTCAATACTATGGAACATGTCAGCTTGTGGATGAAGTTCAAACTAAAAAAGTACGTTTCAATATCTCAAAAGAAAAGAGAGACAGGATGTATAAACAGCTGAATATCAAAGCTAAACTAAAATCGCTTCCAAAAAAAGATGCTAAATATATCCTTTCAGCACTCGAAGGTGTATTCCCTTCAAGACTGGAAATGGAAGAAGATATGAGTATTGAAGGTATGATCCTTGTATCCAAGATCATGGATTATGCGACAAAATCAAAATAATACCTTTTAGCAACATAAACATGACAATTTGACATATTATTTATAATATTTCTAAAAATATACTATCATTAGACCAATATCTAAAAAAGGAGTTAAGGTGGAAGGTATGATAAAAGTAAGTTACACTGTCATGTGTAAAAATGATGTTAACAAAGAACTAAACCTGGCAGATATCTTGGCCAATGAAAAGGTAGAAAAGGCCATTAAGAGTGAGTTTGCCAAAGGACTAAGAAACCTTGTGCTATCACACAAAGAAGAGGCCGAAGTTTTTCTGAAAACAGAAAAAGAAGTCTTTGAAATGACTGTAAGTAAAAATGACTTTGCAGACCTGCTTGAACTTGCAGAAGAGGATGCACGTAAACATAAGCGTATCAAAAAAGAGTGTGATGGTGTGGAATTAGTCGATATTTTAACCATTGACTAGGGTCAAGGGCTACTTTTTCATGCTATACTTAGTCAAATAAATCATCCTACAACCTAATGTAGGATCTAATAAAAAGACACTATGGCAAAGAAAAAGAAAAAATACTTTATAAAACTTAACAACAAAATACGAAACTATTTTAATGGACTCCCTTTTGACGAAGGTGTAGCTACACTGGATGAAGACAAACTTATAGAGCTTATTATGCTACTTGAGATCATCCTTCCCTCACATACCAAAGAAGAGATGATACGTGCACTCAGACGTGTATGGAGTGAAGGAGAAGCTGTCTCAAGAGAGATGATAGTCTCCTACCTCACACAGAGCTACAAAGCCGTACCCTATGCCGGAAATATCAAACGTCCTTTAGACAAAGTAGAAAAGATACTCCAGCTCTTGGGAGATACCTCCTACACAAAACATGAAGAGAATCTACTTCTTGAAGCATTTATAGATGTTAAAAGTACCAAGATCACTGAAGATAAAGTCCTCAACAAACTTGCTTACCTACGTATGAGAACAAGACTCCATACACTTGAAAAATCGTTAGAGGTAGTGTTCAATTCCCTAAATGAAATGGAGTTTTACCATAGCTTCACTTTTGCCCTACCAAGCTTTGACTTTAACAAACTGCTTTTATGTACAACACCTACCCTAAACATGGACGAACTCTGGAGTTTGAACGATGAAGAGATCATCACTAAACTGCAAATGATAAAAGAAGCATCTATCAGTAAGAAAACAACTGATATAGAAGAGTTCCTGAAACATATTAAAGAGACTAAACATCCTTATCTGACAGAACAGGAAGTCAATTCTGCACTCAAAAGTATGCAGCCAGAAGCATCACTCTATCATGCTCCTATAGCATTTGATACCATAGAAAAAATACTTACTGATATTAGTGACAAATATGAGGTTTTTGAAAGCACGGATCATATCATCATTGAGAAAGAGAAAAACCATGATCTCTTTGGTACCACCCTCTTCTATACTACTTCTGTTTCTTATGAAAAACCTTTCATCTATAACCTCATTTGGAGAGGAGAAGAGCCTCCTGTAAAGGAAGATATAAACAGAGTAAATGACGACCTTCTTGCACACTTCAGAGTTGCGATAGATGATGTACTTTATGACATGAGAGAAGAGAGTGAAAAACTGGATATTGAAGAAGAAAAACTACATGAGTTTATCGTTCGTTTTGTAGAACCGCAGATACGTTCTTCGAATGTATTAAAGTTCAAAGAGAAGAGTAAACGACGCATACTCTTTCACTTTGGAGACTACATTAAGCCTTTACTTGAAAAGCAAAAACGTGAAGAGTTATTGGCCAAGACAATCCGTGACTTTAAAAACCTCTTCCCTCTTGCCCGTGAACTTAAACGGAAGATCATCTTTCATGTAGGACCAACAAACTCAGGGAAAACCTACACTGCACTTAAAGAACTGGAAGCTGCAACGACAGGTTATTATCTTGCTCCTCTACGTCTACTGGCACTTGAGGGATATGAAAACCTTAAAAAAGAAGGTGTGGCTGTTTCACTCATCACAGGAGAAGAAGAGATCATAGACGAAGAGTCTACACATATCTCTTCCACCATAGAGATGATGAACGGTGCAGTTGATGTCGATGTTTGTGTTATAGATGAAATTCAAATGATAGCTGACAGGGACAGGGGCTGGGCATGGGCAAATGCACTCATGGGTGTACCGGCCAGAAAAGTCATACTCACAGGCTCCAGTAATGCACTCAAAGCGGTACAAGAGCTCTGTGACTACCTAGGTGAAGAGTTGGAAGTGACCCATTTTGAGCGCAAAAATGAACTGGCTATGCTACCCAACCCTACTTCCATGAAGCATATAGAACCGCAGACAGCCATTGTAGCCTTTTCCAGACGTGACGTACTCTCACTCAAACAACAACTCAGTGAAAAATACTCTGTCTCAGTGGTATACGGTAACCTTTCCCCTGAAGTCAGACGTGAAGAAGCCAGACGTT
>CALDBH010000040.1 GCA_937938065.1 uncultured Sulfurovum sp.
ATAATTCAAATCCCTTGAAACTAATTCTAATATAAATAGCTTTGACTTTCATGAAAAAACATAAAATAAGAAATTTAACGCTTCAACTGATTTAGAATACTCTTTGAATATAATGATAAAAATAAAATGCAAAGAAATAATGATGCAAGATAAAGTATTTAATAAGCCCATAGAAAAAAAGTTTGAATTTGACGAAGCGGTCGCTTCTGTGTTTGATGATATGTTGAGTCGTTCGGTGCCTTTTTATGATGAGGTACGAAAGTTAGTCATCTCTTTGATACTCTCAGAACAGGAAGAGGGGTTGAAAGTACTTGATCTTGGTTCTTCCACCGCGAAGTTCTTGCTTGATCTCCACAGTAAAATGGATGTCAAGATGCACCTGAAAGGTCTTGATAATTCTCAAGCGATGTTGGACAGAGCTGAACAAAAATGTCAGGCTTTTGGTGCAAACATAGAGTTGGAGTTGGCAGATATGTTGGCGTATGACTATCATAAAGAAGATATTATTGTGGCAAATTATACCTTACAGTTCATCCGTCCTATGCAACGTGTAGAGCTTGTGAAGAGGCTCTATGACGGCTTAAATGATGATGGTATGTTTATTTTCTCTGAGAAAGTGGTCTTTGAAGATAAGAAACTTGATAAAGAGCTCATAGATATCTATTATGAGTATAAAAAAGAGCAGGGATATAGCGAGTATGAGATAGCACAGAAGCGTGAAGCCTTGGAAAATGTACTCATACCTTTTACGATAAAAGAAAATATACAGATGTGTAAAGATGCAGGATTTAAGAGTATAGAAACGGTTTTTCAGTGGGCAAATTTTGTGACTTTTGTTGTGAAAAAGTAAAGCTTATTTTAATTATATATAAAAGTTATTCACCCCTCTTTCACCCCTGTGAATAACTTAAATACCTTTTTTTCATCTTTTTTAGCTATAATCATCCAATTTATTTTTAAGGACATACCATGAGTTGGACACCTAGCAGCTGGAGAGATTTTCCCATAAAGCAACAACCAACATATCAAGACCAAGAACTTCTTAAAAAAGTAGAAGAAGAATTGAGTTCATACCCACCGCTTATTTTTGCAGGTGAAGCAAGAGCATTGAAAGAGAAACTTGCAAGTGCCGGACGCGGGGAAGCATTTTTACTTCAAGGTGGAGATTGTGCAGAGAGCTTTTCTGATTTTAATGCAAAAAACATTAAAAACCTTTTTAAACTTATGCTTCAGATGAACATGGTTTTAATGTATGGTACAGGTAAACCAGTAGTAAAAGTAGGTCGAATTGCAGGGCAATTTGCAAAACCGAGATCTTCAGATTTTGAAGAGATCGATGGAGTAAGTTTACCAAGTTACCGTGGTGATATTATCAATGGTATTGAGTTTACTGAAGAAGCTAGAGTCCCTAACCCTAAAAATATGCTCAAAGCTTATAATCAGTCTGCAGCTACACTCAATCTTGTAAGAGCATTTGCTAGAGGTGGTTTGGCAGATCTTAATAAAGTACACCAGTGGAACCTTGACTTTATCAAAGATAATCCCCTTGGAAAACGTTATGATGAACTCAGTACTAAAATTGACCATGCAATGAAGTTTATGGCAGCATGTGGGCTGAACAGTGACACGATGCCACAACTACACCAGACAACACTCTATACGTCACATGAAGCACTGCTTCTAAACTACGAAGAAGCATTGACCAGACAAGACACTGAGACAGGTGAATGGTATGATTGTTCAGCACACATGTTATGGATAGGTGACAGAACAAGAGATCTTACTGAAGCGCATATTGAATACTTTAGAGGGATTCAAAACCCTATTGGTTGTAAAGTTGGACCAAGTATGGAAGAAGATGAGCTTATTGAACTTATTGATGCATTGAATCCTACGAATGAAGAGGGAAGATTAAACCTTATTGTTCGTATGGGTGCAAGTAAGATCAGAGAGTATTTCCCTAAACTTCTTAAGCGTGTAAGAGATGAAGGAAAAAATGTTGTATGGTCTTGTGATCCTATGCATGGAAATGTGGAAAAGAGTTCTACTGGATTTAAAACCAGAGATTTTGACAACATTCTTTCTGAAGTAGAGCAGTTCGTTGCTATCCATAACGAAATGGGCACTGTAGCAGCGGGTATCCACTTAGAGATGACTGGAAATGATGTGACTGAATGTACAGGTAGTACTTCAAGTCCCATTACTGCAGAGGAACTTGCAAGTAGATACCATACACAATGTGATCCAAGACTGAATGCTTCTCAAGCATTAGAACTTGCATTTATGCTTTCAGGTTCAGACAACGAATCTGAATAATTTTATACTACCGTGAAGATGTTTTCTCCATCTTCATGTCGGTACTCTAACTCCATTTGATGAATATCTAAAATACTTTTTACAATATAGAGTCCTAAACCTAAACCTTGTTTAGAGGTATGGAAAGGTTTAAAATAATTCTCTAACGGCTCTTTTAATGCTTCTCCTTTGTTCATGATCTTCAGTGTGTTGTCATTTATGATTACGGTGATTTGTTTATCTGTACTGTACTTTATACCATTGTCAAGTAGATTTTTAACCACTAGGGTGAAGAGCTCAAAATCAACATCTAAATTATAGTCTTGTTCAATTCTTGTTGTGATGAGACGCTTTGGATTATCTATCATGAGCATATCTTCACTGGCTTCTAGCAAGTCACTCATCTTGTAGGGTTTGATCGTCAGATCAAAGTTTTTAGAAGTGATCTGCTCGATCTTTGCAAATTCATCTATAAGAAGATTGAGTCTCTCAAAGATACTGTGCATACGTGCTTTATTTTTCTCATCTTCAAGCATTTCACTTACGAGACGTCCTTTGGCTATAGGGGTTTTAAGTTCATGCATGATGGCACGTAAAAAGAGTTGACGGGAGTGTAAGAGTTCGCGTATCATTGTGACGGCATGATCAAACTCATTTGCCACTTCCGCTATCTCATCTTCTTTGTCACTTTTACACTCTATATCCAGGTCACCTTTGGAGAAAGTTTGTATCTGGCTTTTGAGTGTGGAGAGTGGCTGAAAACTTTTCATGATCCACAGATATAAAAGTACAATAAGGAGGAAGACGGTGGAGAAAATAAGCGCACGTTTCAGTGGGAACTTCGCTTTATTTTTATTTTCCAGGATAAGTTTAAATCTATCATTGTTAATGATAATGATACGCTTTAAATGAATGGTATCTACGGCATAACGTTTAAGTTTACCTTTTTCTTTAAAAAAACGTTCTATCTGAACGACCCGTCCTTTATCTGTGATAAGAGAAACATTTTGTGCCTCAAGATACGATTCATCTATCTTTCCGTGTTTTAAATAATAGGTATAGAGATAGTGAGAAATGGCTTGCTCTTGTGCAATGTTTCTCTCTTCGATCATTGCATGATCATATTTGATAGAAAAGACAAATAACGCACCCAGTAAAAGCAGTGTGATAGAAAAGACAACTCTGATCTTACTTCGTAATGATGTGATGATCATACGAGTTTATATCCTACACCGCGTACAGCCTGTATGCGTTTATTGTCACCTAGTTTTGTACGTATTTTTGAGATGATCACATCCAGGCTTTTACCTTGTGAGTCTATACTCATGGCTCCTGCAGTATTGATGATCTGTTCACGTGATTGGGTCATGCCCTGATGTTTAACAAGTAGAGAGAGTACCTCAAATTCAGCAGGTGTCAAAGAGAGTGCTTCACCTTTAAAGTAGATGGTGTCTCCTTTAAGTTCAAAATCACTTTGTGGCGCAGATATCTCGCTGTTATTAGATTTTGAATAACGTCTAAGAAGGGAGGTGATACGCGCATACATCTCTTTTGGGTCATAAGGCTTTGGCAGGTAGTCATCTGCACCAAGCGCAAACCCTTCTACTTTATCGTTAATGTCTGAGCGTGCTGAAGAGATGATGATAGGGATATCGTATTTTTCTACGACCTCTTGACAGACTTCTAATCCATCCATCCCCGGAAGTGTAAGGTCCAGTATGAGCAAGTCATATTTTTTAACCCCTGCACTGAGCCCAAGATAGGGATCTTCAAAGTTTGTGACTTTGATGTCATATTGTGCAAGATATTCAGTGAGAAGTTCTGCAAATTCGGCATCATCTTCAATCATTAATATATTAATCATTTATTACCTTATATATTATCTGTTACTTTCATTTTAATGACTAAAGGTTAATTGAAGTCAAATAGCACTATTGGAAACCATTTTGAGGAAGCTCCAGTTTTTCCCATTCAATTTTACCCCATTCTTTAAGATTATTTTGCAGACTATCAAGTGTTTTGTCTTTATGACAGGCATAGCAAGCATTTGTTTCCGGAGGCATGCCATATGCTTTGGTTTGTGCAGGGTAGGTAAAACCGAAGAGGTGTGAACGTACTGTCAATGGTGATTTTCCTGTATGTTTACCTGTTTTAGGCATGTGACACTCGATACATGAAGAACCGTTAGAATCAGCCTTATGCTGTGTATGCTCTTCAAGTGTATCTTGATGTGGTCCTATGATAGAGCCAAATGTATGACACCTCATACAGGCATCATTGCCTTGAGGTTTTTGTGCAGTGTTTGTGAGCTTATGTGGGTTATGACAGTTGATACAGGTGATACCATGTTGATACATTCTATCATGGATATATTCATTTCCCTGAGTTCTATTTTTCTTAGCTGCACCATTTGCCCAAAATTCTTTTGTCTCTTCTCCTAATGCAAAAGGGGCAGGCAGTTTGTAGCTTATCAATGGCTTGCCCGGTTCGTATCCGTCGGGATAATCTTTTGCCTCCATCCACAGATCTTTTATTTGCATGTTTTGTGTTTCGAGTCTTTTATCTCTATTTCTCATATGGCATTGAAAACACACCTCATTGGTACGGATAGGGTCAGAAATACTGGCCTTAAAGACAGGACTATCTGGATCTTCTACGTGTTTACTGGCAGGGCCATGGCAACTTTCACAAGAGATAGAAGGTTCTATACGTTTACCTGTTGACATATACCCTGTAAAGTGACAGCCGTCACATGTGTTGGATGTGGGAAATTCCTTATTGTCATGTGGATATGCATCTTTGTACCAGTATTTGTAAGGCTTGAATGGCTGCCATTTCTTTGTCTCTTCATTCCATTGATAGTTTCCGAGCCTAAAGTCTTCTTTGTTGTTGATAGTTGCAGGAATCATATAGCGTTGTTTAAATTTACTTCCTACTGTGTATACAGCTTGAGCAAGTGTAAAATCTGCATCAGAAGGGAGCTGCGTAAAGTCTGCTACGACTGCAGAAGGATCGCTTCTTATCTCTTGTATCATTTTTGAATGCAAGGAGGTTTTCCAGTCATGAGACTCTTCCTCATGACACTCTTTACATTTTTGAGAACCGACAAAATGTGCATCTTTTTGTGCTTTTGGTTGAAGGTCAAGATTTAAACCAACACGTGTCTTAGTAAGTTGGGTGTAGTAGGGGGCAATTTTAGGAAGGCTAAACCAAATAATTCCTGTGACCATAAGCAATAAAAAAATGAAGCCTATGAAAATCTTTTTCATAAGATAAATGCTTTTTGCATATGTTCTTTTATCTCGTCAAAAGTATAAGCATGTTCAGTGAAGTATTCAAAAGCGATGATACCTTGATAGAGCAGCATATCAGATCCATCTTTTGTCGGCTTCTTATACGTTTTAGCAAGTTTTAAAAAAGGTGTCTCTTTTCCATAGATGACATCTACACAAGCCTTTGCTGTAGGTATAACCTGTTCTAGTATTTTGGAAGGACAAGGTAGTGAATCATCTTCAAGTCCTGCTGAAGTCATGTTAATTATCAAGTCGTAGGGTTGTGGGGTGAAATCATCAAAAGTATATGTCTCGAAGCCATGGTCCTTAAAGTATGTGAGTCTGCCTTCACTACGATTCAAGATAGTTACATCATACCCTGCCTCTTTGAGAATAACGGATGTAGATTTTGCTGTACCTCCAGCACCCAAAAAAAGTACGGTTTTGACATTTTCAAATTCTGAGATGGCTTTTAAAAAACCTGGTGCATCCGTGTTGTATCCATAGAGTTTCCCCTCTTTCTCAACGATAGTATTGACTGCACCCACTTTTTTGGCAAAAGGGTCCAATACATCACAGGCATTATAGGCATACTCTTTGTGAGGTACGGTGATGTTGATACCTTTTAAACCAAGGGAAAAGAATGTTTCCTTGAGTTTCTCTCCATCTTCAAGGAGATAACGTGCATAACATCCGTCAAAACCAAGTCCTTGAAAAGAGAGGTTGTGCATGAGTGGAGATTTGGAGTGAGAGACAGGATTTCCAAAAATGGCAAAGAGCTGTTTCATAGGGATATTTGGCCCATCTTTAAAGTGCTTCCATTTCTTTAAGCGTAGAGAGCAGTGCACCCAGTTTATTTTTTACTTCCAGGTATTCTAACTCTGGCTGTGAGTCTGCAACAACACCGGCACCAGCCTGTAGTGTGATACTATCTGGTTTGATGAGTGAAGTACGTATGGCGATGGCAGAATCCATGTTTCCGTCAAAAGAGAAGTAGCCCACAGAACCGGAGTAGAAACCACGTTTAAGACCTTCATACTGGGCTATGAGCTTCATCGCTTCTATTTTAGGGGCACCTGTCATGGTTCCTGCAGTAAATGTAGCAGCAAAGAGATCGAACATATCTTTATCTTCTTGTAACATACCTTCTACATCTGATACCATATGCATGACGTGAGAGTATTTTTCCACACGCATCATATCTGTCACTTTCACGGTACCTGTTTGTGCAACACGACCCACATCATTTCGACCTAAGTCTATGAGCATAAGGTGCTCAGCACACTCTTTGGGGTCATCAAGCATTTCTTGTTCGAGTTCTTTATCTCTTTTAGCATTTTTGCCACGTTTCCGTGTACCTGCGATAGGACGTAGAAGTATCTCACCTTCTGTCAGACGTACCATCACTTCTGGTGAAGAACCACAGATAGAGAACTCTTCATAGTCCAGCAAGAAAAGATAAGGTGAAGGGTTTTTAGAACGTAGTATTCTGTAAAAACTCAATGGGTCTATCTTCCCTTTTTGTGTGTATCTATTGGCTAAAAGTATTTGGAAAATATCTCCAGAACGTATGTTTTCTTTAGACTCTACAACCAGTTCTTTGAAACGCTCTTCATCTATACTGAAACTGCCTTCTCCCTCAAGTTTTACAGCTTTAAGTGGCATAGGGGTACAAGTATTGTTCAAGATATCTTCAATAGCAGTCACTCCCTCTTTCATAGAATCGTCATTTAAAATCATTGTAAGTTTTGCACTCTTGTGTGAATACGCGATGATGATTTTAGGACGTAC
>CALDBH010000041.1 GCA_937938065.1 uncultured Sulfurovum sp.
GAGCAGCAAGACCAAGACCAACACCAGCAGCAACTACTGAGTATGCTTTAATCATAGATTCACCATCTGCTTCACCAGCAAATGCAACAGCACCAAGTGCTAAGAAAAGTAAGAAAAACTTTTTCATTTTATATCCTTTAAGTTAATAGGTTTTAAGTCTCTTCGACTGTTCTCGAAGTCTGTTCGGATAGCGTAAACGATAATGAATTATCGCCAACATAAACATAAATGCTTACATTTCCCTACTTAATCACTTCAAATAACGACGGGATTATATCTAAATAAGATTTAACCTACGCTAAAAACTCAGGTGTAGCCAACTCGACCTTTTTGCCTTTTTGTTCCATCACAACTACAGTAATCGCATCGCCTTCACTGTATCTTTCTGAAAGGTTATTGACACGTTCTTTGGCTACTTTTGAAATGTGCAAAAGTGCATCAAATCCGTCTGGCATTTCAACAAAGAGTCCGAAATCTACTATCTTCTTTACTTTTCCATCGTAGCTTTGGCCTACTTTATACTCCATCTGTTTCTTCACCGGAGATGAAGCAATACCTTCGATGTGAGCCTTTGCTTCTGCTACTTTTGTTTTATCTTCACCTGAAAGTTTTACGCCACCTACATCACGGTCAAGATCAACAGAGACTTCAAACTTCTCAATGATCTCACGAATCGTCGCACCAGCTTTACCAATGATATCTACTATCTTGCTTGGATGTACCGTAAAATGTTCTGTACTTGGTAGTGCTGTACTTGAGACGATATTTTTCTCTGCCTCTTCCATCAATCCAAGAATGTGGTTTTTACCCTGACTTGCTTTTTGCAGTGCATCTCTAAGTACAGCTAAGTCTATCCCTCCAAGTTTCATGTCCATTTGAAGTGCAGTGATACCTTGTGCAGTACCTGCTACTTTAAAGTCCATATCTCCATCATGGTCTTCAAGTCCCATAATATCTGTAAGCACTGCATACTTGTCACCTTCACTCACAAGTCCCATAGCGATACCTGCCACAAGTGCTGTCGTATTTACCTCAGCAGCACGCAATGCCAATGCACCACCACAAATGGTAGCCATAGAAGAAGAACCATTACTCTCTAAAATTTCAGAGACCATACGGATACTTCCATCATAGTTTAAATCTAATGAAGGTTCTAATGCTCTTTTCCCTAAGTTACCATGCCCAAGTTCTCTTCTACCAGGAGCACCAATGTATTTGGCTTCTCCCACAGAATAACCCGGGAAGTTATAATGCACCATAAAGTTCTCTGACTGAGAGTTTTTCTCAGTAATGAGTTCATACATCTGCCCATCTTTTTTGTCGCCAAGTGTCACAGTGACAAGTGCTTGTGTTTGACCACGGGTGAAAAGACATGAGCCATGTACAGAAGGTAAAAGATTTGTCTCAATGCTGATAGGTCTAACTTCATCCAGTGCTCTACCGTCTGCACGAATATTTTTATCTAGGATCATCGCTCTTACAACTGTTTTTTTATAACGTTCAAGTACTTTTGAAACAAGTTCTTTATCTGCTTCTTTACCTTCAGCCTCTAACGCTTCCATGATTTTTGTACGCACTTTTTTAAGTTCTGTAGAACGCTCACTCTTTGCCATATGAGAGATAGCTTTTTCAACATCCTCTGCATAATTGTTTTCAATCCTTGCATAAAGTGATTCATCTACTTTATCCTCAGCTAATGGAAGGTCTAGAGCTTCTCTTACCATAGGTGTAAAAGCATCTACATAAGCTGTTGTTGCTGCATCTATAGCTTCTGCTGCCATCGCAATGACATCTACCAGTGCTGACTCATCGAACTCATTGGCGCTTTGACCCTCTTCATTTTCAGTAGCAAGTGTACGCATCTCTATCATCACTACATCTTTACCTGAACCTACAACCAAGAGGTCAAGTTCACTTTCAGCTTGCTGTGTAAGTGTCGGATTGATAACGATGTCATCTCCCACTGTACCCACTCTGACTGCAGCTATACTTGTAGCCACTGGAATATCTGAAACATAAAGTGCTGCATTGGCTGCATGCAAAGCTGCCACTTGCATATCAACTTCATTATCTGAACTTACTACCATCACTGTAATCGTTACTGGATAATGGAATCCTTTAGGAAATAATGGACGTAAAGAACGGTCAACGATACGAGAGGTCAATGTTTCAAAATCGCCAGGTTTCGTCTCTCTCTTGATGAACCCACCAGGGATCTTTGCTGCAGCATAAGACTTTTCCATATACTGAACAGTCAAAGGAAGAAAATCTTCATCCACTGCTTTTTCATCTACAGCAACTGCTGCTATAAGTACAGCTTTACCCTGTCTGTACATCACTGCACCACTTGCCTGCTTCGCTATTTTATTAAATTCATATTTTTCTTCGAGACTGTTTACATTGATCTCTATCATTTGTTCTTTCATTCGTTTATATTTCCTTTATCTGTTTATATCCGATTCTTTAATACACTGTTTAGTGCTTCATCTACACTCTATTTTAGATTTTCTCTTTATTATGAGTACTTAGTCTTCTCTTATTTTTACTTCTTGATCATTCAGCATGGATGAGATCTCTTCAAAATTCAATCTTTGAAAATCTTTATAATAGTATTCTATCGAAATATAGTCTTCTATCTTATGAGGGCAAAATACACCATCACAGACAGTAAGTAAATTTTCATATACACCTTTGTCTAAAATAGGCGTTGCAATATAGATATTTTTAGCGCCCCTTGCAATAACTGATTTAAGTGCAACCATCATAGTGAGTCCTGTTTCTATACACTCATCAGCTAAAACGACATACTTCCCTTCAAGAGAGATCAGATCCTTGCCTTTTCGATATTTATATACATAGGAGAGTACTTCTTCTTCATACTTTCTGTGAGCTTCACCATATACATAATCTTCATTAATTTCAAAGGCATCGATAAGTGCTTTGTGCATCACCACTTCTTCTGTCTCAGAAACCATCGCGATAGCCAATTCATGGTTATTGGGTGCCAAAATAGGTTCAGTCAGTAAAATATCCATCTGTGCATCGATAGCTTTGGATATCTGATCTGCAAAATAAACCCCTCCTTCACTTACACCTATCACTACCGTTTCATTTTTTGAAAGCAGTTCTATAGGAAGTGTCTCGATCAATTGCTTTGAGGCATCTTCTCTATCTTCAAAATACGTATTAGGGTTTAAATCGCTGGGCATAATCCGCTCCTGGGAATTGTTTAGAAATTTCTTCTTCATCAAAAGTATAACGAAACTCTTCTATATACTTCATCAATAATTTATAGGCATGATTTAACTGTTCCATCTTTTCAACATCACCTCCTAGATCAGGATGATTCTTTTTAGCCAAAAAATGGTATTGTTTTTTTATATCTTCCCTATTGATCAGCTTAGGTAAACTTAATATCTCTAACGCTTTTTCTATCTCCTCTTTTGGACTGATCATCGTTATTCGGTACCCAATGAGCCAAAAGGAATAAAGTTTAGCTGTACATAGACAGTATTGTCTGTAGAATACCCTGTAGGTCGAGGTGTAATATCTTGTCTAATAGAAGTATCAACACTCCAACAGTCACGATGATAACTCCCTCCAAATCTCCACTGTTTACTTGAGGCATCATCCACATCGTATGTAAAGCCGCCATTCAATTTAACTTGTTTATTAAGTGAGTACCCAAAATAAAAACGCGCATCATTGGCTGAACTAGAATTAGGCCGATCAGGTAAGATCTGTTTATATGTATGTCCTGCACTAAAATAATACT
>CALDBH010000042.1 GCA_937938065.1 uncultured Sulfurovum sp.
CAATACACACACAGTACACATATTTCATACTATACTTACCCCGTAACAACAAACATATTGTATATAAAGGAGATACAAATGCTTAAAAATATCTACCCTATTACCAGAAATATATTAAGTGAGGGACAAAACATTGCCTTACTTTTCGCCAGACTAACTATCGCTTACGGGTTTTACGGACCTGCGATGCAAAAGTGGTCAGATATTTCTAGTGTTGCTAGCTGGTTTGGTACCATAGGGATCCCTTTTCCTACTTTAAATGCCTATCTGGCAGCCAGTACGGAACTGTTGGGTGTTGTGTTATTGACATTGGGTCTATTTACAAGACTTATCTCACTGCCACTTATCGTGGTGATGATCGTTGCCATTACTACTGTACATTTAACACATGGTTTTTCTGCAGGAGATAATGGATTTGAAATTCCTTTATATTACATGCTGTTTTTAGCGATATTTGCTTCATATGGGGCCGGAAAATTTAGTTTAGATCACCTTCTCTTTGGTGAAGAACAATAACAAAAAGGATTAACGATGAAAAAAACATTTCAATTAGGATTATTATTTATAGGTGCTTTAGCTTTATCTCTTACATTAGCCTCTGCAGAGGGAAAATGTGGGAATTCTCAAAAAGGTATGATGAATAATGATAGCCGATGCGGAGATTCTCAAAAAGATATGAAGCGTGGCGACGGCAGATGTGGAGACTCTCAAAAAGACATGAAGCGTGGCGATGGCAGATGTGGAACAGACGGGGAAAAAAGAAAAGAGGCAAAGCCTGCACCAGATAAAGGTAAATGTGGTAAAGGTAAATGTGGAGAATAATCTACACATAACACTTCTTTTTCAAATCTCCTCTGTCTCAAGATATGGGAGATTTATCTTTCTTTTATAAATCATTGTATAATGTATCTATCAATTCAAAAAGGATGCTTATGCGATACTTGCTTATTAGTCTCATACTCTTACTCTCTTTTACTGGCTGTGAAGATAAAGAACAACAAGCAGCGCAGCAGGCTAAGCATGATGCCAAAATAGCACAACAAGCTAGAGCAGAACTACTTGCAGAGCTAGAGGCAAAAAAAGATCTCCAAGACAAAAACAATAGCAAACTCAACAATATGGGTATCAAGATGGAAGATGGTACCATTACCATAGACACAAACAAGACTAAAGATTTTTTTAGAGACTTGAATCAAAAAATGGGTGAGCAAATGCAAAAACTCTCTGATGATTTGGAAAAAGGGATTGTCGAAACAAAAGAAGCCGGCATTGAGATCAATGAGCAACATATCCATATCGACCTCAACAAAACACAGGATCTACTGATTGACTGGGGCAAAAAAATTCAAGTTTTTGTGAAAGAGTTTGATGAGATGGCAAAAACATTAGAGATCAACAGTACCAATACGACAAATACTACAATTAAAGGAATGTAATGCAACCGATAGATATGAACTCAGATGAATTTCAAGCTGAACTGGAAAAGACATGGTCTTTTGTAGACAAGGTAAATAACCAATTTGGTTTTGTTCTCAACCCAAATGATGAGGTCAATGAAGGTGTGGCTATGGGTCTTGCGCGCAACAAGATCATATATGGCAAAAGATTTTGTCCTTGTTTCATGGTTATAGGAGAAACAAAAGAGGAACAAAAAGCGGCTGATAACCGTGTCTGTCCATGTAAACCTGCTCTAGAAAAAGAGATCCCCGAAGATGGTACCTGTCACTGTGGTATATTCTGTACCCCGGAGTACGCACAAGCACAAGCACAACATGATGAGATAGAAGAAGTCATACATCAACACTCCGGTGGTCTTACAAAAGAGCAGGCAGAGATTCTTCTCAAAGAAGAGCAGCTTGACGGAGATGAACTTGAAGCACTTATCGAAGCGAAAAATATAGGGATGATCGATTTTACCCTTGTAGATACAAGAGAGTTCATGGAGTATCAAATGGCTCACATCGTAGGCACAGATGTCCTTGTTCCTACATCACAATTCTACGCAAAAGTAGAAGCAGAACTTGCAGGTAAAAAAGCAGAACCGATCATCGTATACTGTCATTCAGGAAGCAGAAGCTACCAAGTACAACACGCCATGAAAGGTTTAGGATTCGAACACGTATGCAACCTCAGACCAGGGATCATCGGCTTCTCAGGAGAAACACAAAGAGGTTAGATTTCCAAATTCTACCTAGAGGAAATTCTTTCCTCCCTACAAAATCAAGAGGGAATTCTTACCCCTCTAAAAAATAATAACTTCACTAAAATTTATTAGCCCACGACAGTTCTTTACGTTTTTATTTTATGTATGCCGGTACGGTGTTTCTTTTTGGTTACTTCTTTCTTTTTTTGTCGTAGTACAAAAAAGAAAAAGTGACAGAGAAAACTCAAGCCAATTCAATTTAACAATAAAAATAATTTAGGGAAATATTTAAAAAGGGGATGAGGAGCCGAAACTCCTCAAAAGATAGTCAACTAAGACTTATTTAGCAATTGCTGCTTTAGAAGCATCAGCTACTTTTGTAAAACTTTCAGGAGCATTCATTGCCATATCAGCAAGAATTTTTCTGTCAAGTTCGATATTTGCAAGTTTAAGACCATGCATGAATGTTGAATAGTTCAATCCATTCAATCTTGCAGCTGCATTGATACGAACGATCCAGAGTCTTCTGAAATCTCTCTTTTTTTGTCTTCTATCTCTGTAAGCATATACTAATGAACGCTCGAGTTGTTCTTTCGCTTTTCTGAAGTGTTTTCTTCTACCGCTGTAGAACCCTCTAGCTTGTTTTAATAATCTCTTGTGTCTTCTAGTTCTTACGACACCTGTTTTTACTCTCATGGTTATCCTTTACCTTATACTTGTACTGCAACTTTTAAAAAGCCAGTTATAGTAGGTGTCAAACATTCTCTCTGTTTGAACTTGCCCCTAATCGGGGGAATCTCTCAATCAAAAAGTGATTAGTTAATCATCTCTTTAATGTTTTTTGCATCAACAGGGTCAACGTGCTTAGGACTTCTCATACTTCTGTGATGTTTACCATCAACTTTAGTAAGGATGTGACTTCTATACGCCGTACCTCTTTTGATTTTGCCGCTTTTTTTCACTTTAAAACGCTTAACTGCGCCTTTAACACTTTTCATTTTTGGCATATGCTTACTCCCTTATGTATTTTTTCCACTGAACATACGTTTAGTAGAAAATGGGACGGTATTATACCCAAACTATCTAAAATATTTATAAAGTCTTGTCCTCCTCGTACTTGATACGGAGATCCATGAATTCAAAAGTTTTAGATTCCCGGGTCAAGCCCGAGAATGACGTGAAAACTCTAACCCTATTTGTGCTAAAATCTATCTATTAAAAATGAGGGTAAGCCTAGTGGATAAAGTGACCGAAATACTTTCTCAAAAAAAGAAACTTTTAACAGAGGTTTATTTTGATTTACAAGTGCATTTTGAAGAAAAATATGGGAAAGACGCACTGGTTTTAATGGAAATCGGGACTTTTTTTGAAGTCTATGAAGTGAATAACGATGCACTCAAAGTCGGTAAGGCCAAAGAGATCGCTGAACTTCTCAACATCCAACTTACCCGTAAAAGCAAAGCTGTACTGGAGAACTCGGTTTCCAATCCTCTCCTCGCCGGTGTACCTGCTGTCTCTTTAGACCGCTATCTCGCCAGGCTCATCTCTACCAAAAAATATACGATCATCGTCGTGAAGCAAAAAGGAGAGATGCCAAATATCAAACGCTACGTATCAAACATCATCTCTCCAGGTACCAATTTTGAGTACCTAAGCGAACCCTCTGAAAACAACATTGTCTCTCTGCTCATAGATGAAAATGCCGGTATCTTCTCTGTTGGGTATGCTGCCATAGATGTGAGTACGGGAAAAACCATCTGTAACGAGATACACTCCACGAGAGATGACAAAACGTATGCTCTGGATGAAGCTTTCAATCTTTTACAGACCTATACTACTTCAGAGGTCATCATCACACTTGACAGTAAAGAGATAGACAAAGATTGGATCATTCACTATTTGGAACTCGAGTCACTGCACTACTCTCTCAACACAAAACGCTTTAAAATACAATTTCAAAACGACCTCTTTACCCGTGTCTTCAACATCAACTCTTTTCTCTCCAGCATTGAGTTTTTAGACCTTGAGAGACACCCGTATACGACAGAGTCTTTGGCAGTATTGATCGACTTTATTATAGAACATGATGAAAGTATTATAGAGAAGATGAACAAGCCACAGTTCTTGGGGAATAACCGTTATATGTACATCGGTAACAATGCCATGGAACAGCTTTCAGTCATCTCTCGTGACCATTCTGACATCACACTGCTTGACCTTATAGACAAAACCTCTACTGCATTTGGAAAACGTCTTCTCAAAGAGCGACTGCTTAACCCTATTTGCGATAAAGCATTACTTGAAAAACGATACAACCTAACAGAACTGTTACTGCCGAGCATTAATCGTTTTGAGACGCACTTGAAGCAGATCTATGACCTTGAGCGTATCACCCGACGTATCAAACTGCGTAAACTGCATCCTGTAGAACTTACGTATATCTCTATGTCTTTAGAAGCCATTCTGAAACTTCTTGAAGATGCCAAAAGCAATGGGCTTGAGATAGATGACAACCTCTATGATGAAACACAAGAGATGCTTAAAGTCTTAAATGACACCTTTGAGCTGGATATCTGTGCCCGGTTCCGCATAGAACAGATCAATGACAACCTCTTTAAAGATGGTGTCTACCCTGCTATTGACAGTATTGTCAAGATACAGAAAAAAGAAGTAAACAAAATGGAAGATGTAGCAACTCACGTTGAATCACTCTTTGAAAAAGACAAACTCTTTAGCGGTACGGCCAAATATGCTACTGTAAGTTATTTGGAAAGCGAGGGGTACTTTCTCAACCTTACAAAAAACAGATTTACCCTTATAGAGAAGTCTCTCAAAGACTCTTTTGTGACCATTGACAACGAGCATCACTTTTTTAAAGACTTTCACTATAAATACTTAAAGAATGCCGTCAAAGTACAAGCCCCTCTCTTTGAAGAGATCACAAGAAACTATGAAACATCCCAGATCAAACTTGTCTCACTTGTCAAACAACGCTACATAGAGAGTCTTGATCTGCTTGAAAACAGGTTTTCACTGCTGCTTGACAAACTCATCGTCTTTATAGCAAACATAGATGTGGCTATCTCCAATGCCAAATGTACCAAAACGATGAACCTTTCCCGTCCGATCATAGAAGAGGGTAATTTTTATGAAGCAACTGCACTGCGCCATCCCATCATAGAATCCAATGATGAAAGAGGTATCTATGTTCCTAATGATGTTTTTTTAGGCGCGAACAATGGCACGACGCACAATCACATCACCCTCAATGCCAGTGATGGGGAAGATGTCTTAGGCACACTTCTATATGGTATCAACTCTTCAGGAAAATCCTCGTTGATGAAAAGCATAGGGATTTCAGTCGTCCTGGCACAGGCTGGGTTTTTTGTACCTGCAGTGGAACTTCGTTTTGGACTCTATGACAAACTCTTTACACGAATCGTTTCACAAGACAACCTTTACAAAGGACTGTCAACATTTGCTGTAGAGATGATGGAACTCAAAAACATCTTTAACCGTGCAGATGAACGCTCTTTGGTCTTGGGTGACGAGATAAGCCAAGGCACAGAAACAGAATCTGCTCTTGCCATCGTTTCAAGTGCTATTTTAAAGCTTATCTCGTTGAGATCAACCTTTATCTTTGCTACGCACTTACACCAGCTAGGAAGCATCCCTCAGCTGCAAAACCTGAAACATCTTATCTTCTTGCATTTGGGTATCAAGTATGATGAAAGTAATGATACTCTCATCTATAACCGTGTATTGCAGTTAGGTATGGGAGACAGTCTTTACGGACTGGAATTTGCAAAATCACTACATATGGACAGTGAATTTCTCCAAATGGCACAAACCATACGAGAAAACCTGAATCATGGGGGGAGTGATATTAAAAAACTGCGCAGACAAAAAAGCAGTAAATACAACAAAAACCTTTACCTAAGTAAATGCGCACTGTGTGAGGAGAGTGTAGAAGATGTCCATCATATCGCTGAACAGAAGCATGCAAATCAAGAAGGTCAGATAGACCACTTCCACAAAAACCATAAATACAACCTCATCCCTCTATGCAAAAAGCATCATAACCTGGTACATGAAGGAAAGATTACTATATCTGGATTTGTGATGACGAGTGAGGGATTAAAACTGCATTATGAGATCAAAGAGTAATTCAAGTCAAAATAGATTGAATCTCTATTAAATTTTACTAGAGGCTTAAAAACTGTACCTAAGTACAGTTTTTAATCTTTAGCAGAAGGTCAGGCAAGACAAACCTGTTTTTATTTTTTAAGTGGAGTTACGTACATGTTAATGTAACGTCCCTCTTGTGAAGGTTTACTCTCTAGATTTCCGATATCTTCAAGCATAGGCCAGACACGATTGAGAACATCTACGCCCCATTCAGGGTTTGCCATTTCACGTCCTCTAAGGAAAACGCGAAGTTTTACGTGCTTCCCTTTCTCTAAGAACTCTCTGGCATGTTTTACTTTATATGCGATGTCATTTTCCGCGATCTTACAAGAAAATTTCACTTCTTTAACATCTATGATCTTTTGTTTTTTTCTTGCTTCTTTTTTCTTTTTTTCAAGTTCATACTTATGCTTTCCGTAGTCCATGATTTTAGCAACAGGAGGCTTGGCATCAGGTGACATAAGAACAAGGTCTAAACCTTTCTCTTCTGCTATCTGCATCGCTTCATCTCTAGAAATGATACCAAACTGTTCACCATCATCACCTAGCACTCTAAGTTCATTCGATCTGATAGCATCATTCATGATGGTATCGTCAGCTTTTTTTCTGCCTCTGTTTCTATCTTGTTGTCTACTCAAATTTTACCTTCTTGAAGTTGTTGTGTTAATTTTACCATAAATTCTTCTTGTGTAAGATTATACTGTTCTTTGGCTCTTCTGTCACGGATTGCTACCGTTTTATTTGCCACTTCTTCATCTCCGATGATGACTACGTACGGTACACGCTGCTTTTCTGCGTTACGTACACGTTTGTTAAGAGAATCATTTTTGTCATAGACTTCAGCATCCATACCCTCTTGAACCATTCTTTTCTTAAGTTCATATGCATGATCTACATGGGTATCAGCAATAGGGACAAATATGACCTGGACAGGGGCCAAAAAGAAAGGGAACTCTCCAGCATAATGTTCAGTGAGAATACCAATGAAACGTTCAAATGAGCCCAAGATTGCTCTATGTATCATCACTGGTTGTTTACGAGTATTATCATCTGCAACATACTCTACCCCAAAACGTTCCGGAAGATTGAAGTCTACTTGTATCGTACCACACTGCCATTTACGTCCGATGGCATCAGTGATTTTGATATCGATCTTGGGACCATAGAATGCACCCCCTCCTTCATCTATGGTAAATGGCAAATTATTGCCATTAAGTGCATCTTTTAATCCTTGTGTTGCTACTTCCCAGACTGCATCTTCACCAATCGCTTTTTCTGGTTTGGTTGATACTTCCATCGTATACTCAAAGCCAAAGAGTTTCATCACTGAATCTACAAACTCTACTACTTCAAGTACCTCTGTAGCTATTTGGTCCGGTTGACAGAAGATATGTGCATCGTCCTGGGTAAATTCACGTACACGGAAAAGTCCATGCAATACACCTGATTTCTCATGACGATGTACCACACCATATTCGTAATAACGCAACGGTAGATCACGGTAACTTTTTGGTGTGTGCTTGAAGACTTGGATATGCCCTAAACAATTCATAGGCTTGATACCATACTCTTGTTCATCAATGGTAGTGAGGTACATGTTCTCACCATAACATGCATAGTGTCCGGACGTTCTCCACATCTCTGATTTAAGGATCTCTGGGCCACGTACAGGTTCATAGGCACGTGTAAGGTGTGCTTTGTGTAAGATACTCTCTAGTTTATAACGAAGTTTTGCACCTTTTGGCATCCAGAAAGGAAGCC
>CALDBH010000043.1 GCA_937938065.1 uncultured Sulfurovum sp.
AAAGGATGGTCTTGAAGGTGAAATGTTGAAGAATAGACTTAATGATGCCTTTAATAAGATGGAAGAAGAAAATAGTATTCTTGTTGATGCTATGCGAAGAGATAAACAAAAGAGAGAAGGAAAGTAATATGTTCCCAAAAATTATCTTATTGACAATAGTCACCTTTACATCCCTTTTTGCATCAAATACAGATGCATTAAAAAATGCGTGTAAAGAGAATAATGCTACAGCATGTTATCTTTATGCCTTGCCTATGGTTACAGGTGAGAATGAAAAAGTACAAGATATTAAAGAAGAAGGTATGAGTTATATACGCAAAGCTTGCATATATGGTGAACCTAGAGGCTGTGACATGATGGGTAAGCATTATTATAAAGATAAAAATTATAGAACAGCGATGCCATACCTTGAAAAGTCTTGTGCGCGTGGTGTTAAGTTTGCTTGTGAATACATGGGGATGATGTACCGTGATGGTAATGATGTGAGACCTGATGATGTAAAATCAAGAGAGTTTTTTGAAAAGGCTTGTGATTTAAATAGTGGTGATGCATGTTTTCATGTTGCTACTATTTATCGCGGTGGTTTTGGTGTAGAAAAAAGCAGAATGAAAGAAAAAGAGTTCTATAAAAAAGGGTGTGATGCTGGATTAAAATCCGGATGTGACCGATTTACTGAACTTGATAATGAAGACAAAGGTATAGAGACCGGTATCTGGGTTAATATAAAGAATTGGTTTAAATAAATATCTTCTCTTTTAAGAGTATATTTAGGAGTGAATAACTCCTAGAAAAATCAATTAATTTGATAGAATAAATAGGATAAAAATACTCTTTTAAACGCTTTAAACCATACATATTTACGTCACTAGTAACCTTTTCCCCCCAAATAAAACTATTAGAGAATTATTTAAGTACTCTTATAATCAAATAAGATTATAATTATTATTGAGTGTTGTAATTTTATTTACAACATAGAATTTATACAAGGGGGTATGCATGCAATCAAACGCAGCATTGGAATATGACTATTCAATAGCAAAGTTGTTCACATATACAACAATTTTGTTTGGATTTTTAGGTATGTTAGTCGGTACAATTATTGCCGCACAAATGGCATTTCCTGAATTAAACTATCTACTAGGTGAGTATGGAACATTCTCAAGACTCAGACCAATCCATACAAATGTAGTTGTATTTGGATTTACGGTAAGTGCCATTTTTGCTACATGGTATTATATAGGTCAAAGAGTACTTAAAGTTTCTATGGCAGAATCAAAGTTCATCATGGTTATCAGTAAGATGCACTTTTGGCTTTATTTTGTAGGGGCATTACTTGCGACAATTACTCTATTATTGGGTATTTCTTCTGGTAAAGAGTATGCGCAATTTGAGTGGTTTATAGATCTTGTTATCGTTGTTATCTGGGTTCTATGGGGTCTATCTATGATGGGGCTTATCGGAATTAGAAGAGAAAAAGCACTTTATATCTCTGTATGGTATTATCTTGCATGTTTCCTTGGTATTGCTATGTTGTACTTGTTCAATAACATGTCAATCCCTACTTACTTTGCAACTGAAGGACTTGGTGCAATCACACACTCAGTATCTATGTATTCTGGAACAAATGATGCACTAGTACAATGGTGGTATGGACATAACGCTGTTGCGTTTGGTTTTACTGTACCTATCGTTGGTATGATCTATTACTTCCTTCCAAAAGAGTCTGGACAAGCAATTTATTCATATAAGCTTTCTTTACTTTCTTTCTGGGGATTGATGTTCGTTTACCTTTGGGCTGGTTCACACCACCTATTATGGTCAACAGTTCCAGACTGGATGCAAACAATGGGTTCTGCGTTCTCTGTAGTTCTTATCTTACCATCATGGGGTTCAGCAATTAACATGCTCCTTACGATGAAAGGTGAGTGGAATCAGTTAACAGAAAATCCATTGATCAAATTTATGGTTCTTGCATCAACATTCTATATGTTATCAACAATTGAAGGTCCTATTCAAGCGATCAAATCAGTAAATGCTATTGCGCACTTTACAGACTGGATTCCTGGACACGTTCATGATGGTGTTCTTGGTTGGGTTGTATTTATGGTTATGGCTTCATTGTTCCATATGGCTCCACGTATGTTTAAGAGAGAGGTTTACTCTAAAAAACTTATGGAGACACAATTTTGGCTTCAAACTACAGCCGTTGTTCTTTACTTTACATCTATGTGGATCGCAGGTATCACACAAGGTATGATGTGGAGAGCAGTAGATGAGTATGGTAACTTGATGTATAGCTTCATCGATACAGTAAATGTATTGCACCCATACTATGTGATAAGAACAGTTGCTGGTGTTATGTACCTTACTGGGTTCGTAATGTTTGCTTACAATATGATCAAAACTATGACTTCTGCTAAAGAGATTACAGAAGAACCACAGTTTAGAACGCCTATGGCATAAGGGAGGTAGTTTATTATGTTTTTTCATTGGTTAGAAAAAAATCCATTCTTCTTCGCTTCGGCGATTTCGATTGTTATCGCATTTGCAGGGCTTATTGAGATAGTTCCAAACTTTGCACAGGCCGCAAGACCTGTAGTTGATTTAAAACCTCGTACAGTTCTTGAACTTGCAGGTAAAAATATCTATATTAAAGATAACTGTATGTCATGTCACTCACAGCTTATTCGTCCGTTTAAGTCTGAGACAGACCGTTATGGTGACTATTCACTTTCAGGCGAGTATGCCTATGACAGACCATTCCTTTGGGGTTCTAAAAGAACAGGTCCGGATTTACACCGTATCGGAAACTATAGAACAACAGATTGGCATGAAAATCACATGATGGCACCTGCGGATATCGTTCCAGGTTCTATTATGCCAGCATATAAACATATGTTTACAAAAAATGCTGAGATTGAGATTGAAACTGCTTATGCAGAAGCGGTAACAGTTAAAAATGCATTTCATACACCATATGGTCCTGAGTTTAAAAGAACCAGAGCTGCATGGGAAGCACACAGACCAAAAGTTCTTGAAGATGCAGCAGCAATTGCAGCAGATATGAAAAACAAAGATGTTAAAGAAGCAGTTGCGAATGGTCAAGTACCTGAAATCGTAGCATTGATTGCTTACCTTAACAGTTTGAAATAAGTGAGACAAAATGGACATTAGGGATCTTCAAGGCTATGCCAGTTTCTTTATGACCATTTTTTTGGTAGTGATGCTGTATGGGTACATTATACACCTGTACAGAAGTGAAAAAAAAGGTGAGCGTGATTATGAGAAATACGGGAACATTGCACTTGATGACGAAGTCACAAGTACACCTGTAGAAGATAAACCCGCTTCACAAAGAGAATACAAGGAGGATGATAAATGAATGCATTAATGATAAAAGCGTTGGCTTTTGCAGCTATATTGATTATAGCAACTATTGCAGCGGTAATGAACATGGATATGAATGTTTTTGCTGATGACATGACTGCGATAACAATGGGTGGTGCTGTTGCAGTTGCCGTGATCACAGCATCTGTTGCGGTTAAATATATTAATCAGATAAAAACAGATACTGCAAGCGGTGAGCTTGCAGATGAAAATTGGGATGGTATACAAGAGTATGAGAATGAACTACCTTCAGGTTGGGCATACTCATTTTTAGGACTTTTCCTTTGGTCTATGTGGTATGGATTGGTAGGTTATCCTGTGAATGCCTATAGTCAAATTGGTGAGTACAATGAAGAAGTTTTGGCGTACAATGCGAAGTTTGAAGAGACACATAAAAATGCAGATGCTGCAACACTTAAAGAGATGGGCGAGTCTATCTTTTTGGTACAGTGTGCTCAATGTCATGGTACTACAGGAGATGGTCTTTCTGGAAAAGCACAAGACTTTACGGCTAGAATGACTAAAGATCAAGTGTTGGATGCGATTAACAATGGTTCAAATCAATTAGGTTATCCAATGGGTGCGATGCCTGCTGGTATGGCACAGGGGGAGCAAGCTGAAGAGATCGCAGCATATGTGGCTAGTGGTATGAGAGGTCCTCAACCTGCATCATTTGCAGCTTGTAGTTCATGTCATGGAACAGATGGTAAAGGTAACAACGGTATGTCACCACACCTTGTATCTTATGACGCTGCATTGATGAATCATACATTGCAAAATGGTAAGAAGGGGATGATTGGTAAAATGCCAGCATTTAAAACACTTATTACACCAGTGCAAGAGAAAGCTTTGACTGTATATGTTCAGTCATTGTCAAACTAAGGAGTTTAATATGGCAGAAAATACAAAACGAAGTGTATTTGGACTTAATGGAATAGCAGGAATCTTGATCTCAATCGTAGGTCTACTTGCAATTCTTATTACATTGATGCTAATGGTTATCGTTGTACAAAGACATGCATCGGTAAAGCCTTATGACCCAACAGCTATCAGAGATGTAAACAATCTCAAAATGAGATCTGTAGAGAATAAGCAGTTTGCATTTATAGATGCAGCGAAAAAGGATAAATAATGATTAAATATATGGATAAAGTACTTATTGCATGTATGGCATTTGCAGCGATTGCAGCAATATATTTGTCATTCAGTGGCAACCTTTTATACGTAGGATAACAATATGTTCAAAGTAAAAGTAAGGGCAACCTTGCTTGCTTTGGCACTTCCACTTCTTCTTAACGCTACACACATACTAAAAGATGACATTTTAAAAATTGAAGCTTCACAACTCATAAATGAGATGGGTGACGAACTTTTTTCAAAAACAGGTATCAATGGATATGTGATAGCAACCAATGAACACTTTCCTGTAGGTTTTAACTTGGTTGAGTATAGTAAGAAGTATGAGAAGAGCATGAGCAAGCCTTATGTATTATTTATATTTGCACCACAAGCACGCATTACAGAAGAACTGGAAACGAAGGGTAGAGTAGGATTGATCCCTTCATCTGATCAGGTTCGCAGTTTATATGACTATAATACAGTAAGAGATGCAGCCGTGGATGTGGTTTCTTCTAAAGATAGTAATTCTGATGAAGATAAACATAACATTGGTGTGATACAGGCTTTTTCAGAGCTGGCAGAAGGTATTGCCGAGTCAAAAGGTATAGAACTTACAAAAACGATACCCAATGAGACACGTTATATGGTTTGGGGATTAAGTGTTTTTGTTTACATTGGTTCAATATTAGTACTCTGGTTGTTTGCAATCAGACCAATATATATGAGGATTAAAAATGGCAAAAAATAACGATAGAACTTATTGGCCGCACATGATACTTGGTTTTCTTACCATAGGGCTTACGCTGAGTTACTGGACGGTAAAGTCAGCTTCATCGATGCCGGTACAAGAGTCTAACCAATATATGCTCAAATACCAGATGGCTGATATGAATATCAATCAGATCATGGAGAAAAAAATAGCATTTGACAAAGCATATAATATTCATATATTAGATGTGGAAACAATGGTAATGACAGATAACGTGAACAGTAATCGTCCTCAGTTGAACCCTGTGAAATTATCACAAGGAACTAATGTATTTTCGTATGAGGTGGTTGCAAAAGATGGTACAAAAGTATCTGATGCAAATGTAACATTTTTACTTACCCAGCCTCATAGTAGAAAAGAAGATAAACTTTTTATCAATATTCCCTATGTAGATGGGAAATACCAGATTACAGATGTGAATATCACTAAGGCTGGAAGGTATACCTTGCAACTCAGAGCAGAAGTCAAAGACACTATGGGCTACTCTGAAGTATCGGCTTATCTTAAACCATAATATATGATGTGTTGACAAGGTTTTGCCGTGTCATCATCATTGTCTGTCAATATGACAGATTTTTCTTTTTTATCTTCTACTCTATGCTATACTACTCAACATGAATCAACTCCATATTTAT
>CALDBH010000044.1 GCA_937938065.1 uncultured Sulfurovum sp.
TTTAAACTCTGTAAAATAGACAATGTCAACAGTTAAATAGTGATTTAAATATTTTTCAAACAAAGGAGCCATGAAACTATGGTCCATATATTCATCTTGGTCTGTGATATACAATAATTTTTTCATACAAATCCCTCTCAATATTTAATTATACAATAAGCATCATGATTTAGATATAATCCCATCCAAAAAAAGGATAATTTGATGAAAAACTTTGAAAATGTAAGTGTAGAACTGGAAGGTAATAGCTATTTTGACGGTGCAGTGACAAGCCGCACGGTAAATTTTGCTGACGGAAGTAAAAAGACTTTAGGGTTTATGTTGCCTGGTGAGTATGAGTTTGGTACTGCAGCAGCGGAACTTATGGAAATCACATCAGGAGAGCTGGAAGTAAAACTTCCAGGGAGCGATGCATGGGTAAGCATTCAAGGCGGAGAGTCTTTTGATGTACCTGCAAACGCTAAATTTCAAGTGAATGTAAAAAGTATTACGGATTATTGTTGTTCTTATTTGTAAAAATAGGGCAGAGAGACTAGTCGTGAGAGCTTACCGCTGAGGTAGCTTGCAAGGCTTCGCCTTGAATGCGTTCTGTAAGATAACATTGCTGCTCATACCTGTAGATTTCACAATCAGTACACACTAAAAGACTATAATAGCAATATGAAGACCATGGAGGTTTCTCCTCCCTCCCTTTTTAAACTTCTATGGTTTTCTAGGTAACTTTTTATTTTATATGGCATCCTCATTTTCCTGTGTGGATGCCCTCCTTTAAAACAGTCCAAAACGTACAAAAGTTGCCATGTCCTCAAAGCTTGAACCTATCAAAAAAACATTGCAAATATAAAAATGATTCTCTTCTATGGATAGGGGTAGATAGACTTCACACTTACTTCATACATTGAAGTTATACTCCTAACATGAAAGTCATGAAGGACTCTTATCCCTTTTTGATACTTTGGGCTTTCTATGTAGCTTTTCACCTTGTTTTGCATCCTTGTCTCCCGTAATGGATGCTTATTTCTTTTCAAATATATTTCCCACGAAAAGTTACCTGTAATATAAAATTATTCATGGACTTACACTAACTAAACAATCAGCCAAAATGTGTATAATGTTTTAAAATAATAGATAAAAAAACTATCAAGGTATACAGATGGAACGAAAAAGAATATACAATCCTGACTCTGAAGAAAAAACAAGTGAACGTAAGATATTCGGTGGGGATCCTACCGGGATATTTGAACTGAATGATATCAAATACCAATGGGCCTATAACCTATGGGAGATGATGCTAAACAACACTTGGTTCCCTAAAGAAGTGGATATGACACGTGATGTGAACGACTATAAGAACCTTACTGATGCAGAGAAGTCTGCGTATGATAAAGTACTTGCACAACTCATTTTTATGGACTCACTGCAGACCAATAACATTATCGATAACCTAAACCCTTTCATTACTTCTCCGGAAGTCAATCTTATCTTGGTAAGACAGGCATTTGAAGAGGCATTGCACTCTCAAAGTTATGCAGTCATGGTAGACAGTATCTCTACAAATTCAGAAGAGATCTATGCGCTCTGGCGAAGAGACATGATGCTCAAAACGAAAAATGATGCTATCGCTAAAGTGTATGAAGAGCTTTCAAATAACCCTACGGATACAAACATTGTAAAAGCAATGTTCGCCAATCAAATCCTTGAAGGTATCTACTTTTACAGTGGGTTTGCTTACCTCTATACACTTGCACGCTCAGATAAAATGCTTGGAACAGCGCAGATGATCCGTTTTATCCAAAGAGATGAAGTGACACACCTTCTTTTATTCCAAAACATGATCAACTCTACTAAAAAAGAGAGACCGGAGCTTTTTACTAAAGAGCTTATCGATGAGGTGTATGAAATGTTTAGATCTGCAGTAAAGCTTGAGTCTGAATGGGGAGCATACATCACCCAAGGACAGATACTTGGACTGACAGATGAGATCATTGAACAGTATATTCAGTATCTTGCAGATAAAAGACTACATGCAGTAGGACTTGAGAAGATCTATAATGTAGAACACCCTATTAAGTGGGTAGACAATTTCTCACAATTTAATGACCAAAAGACAAACTTCTTTGAAGGGAATGTAACGAACTATTCCAAAGGAAGTCTAGACTTGGATGACTTTTAGATCTTACCATGTTAAGCATGCCTAAAACAATGGAAGTTGTGACGTTACAACTTCCCTCTCATAAACGGTATCAGGAAAACCTCGATACACTTCTTTTTCACCTCAAAGAACATCAAGATAAACACATTGTTGTGGCACCGGAAGTATTTTTAACCGCATTTGATTATGAGCATATGGCCACAGCAGCAAAATTTTCAGCCAATGCACTCAAAACACTTAAAAAAGAGGTGAATGAACAGATCGTGGTGTTCACACTTATCCTTGAAGAGGGTGAGAATTTTGTCAATCAGGCCGTGGTTATTCATAAGCATAAAGTAGTACATCGACAAGAAAAGGTAAAACTCTTTAAGCTTGGAGATGAAGACCTCTACTTTCAAGCAGGGAAAAAGAAGAAAATCAAACCTTTTGAGATAGACGGGGTGAAGTATGCCATACTTATGTGTTTTGAGTTGCGTTTTAAAGAGTTTTGGGAACAGGTAGAGGGTGCGGATGTAGTTTTTGTGCCTTCAAGATGGGGAAAACCGCGTAAAACACACTTGGAAGTACTTTCACGGGCACTGGCTGTGATGAACCAATGTTATGTTATCGTATCAAACTCTTGTGATGAAGATATGGCAAGTTCATCCTCTATCATCTCTCCTACAGGGGAAGTGACGATGAATGATGAGTTAGAGGCAGTAGAGGGAAGCATAGACTTCAGAGAAATTAAAAAAATGCGTCGCTATATTGTGATGGACTAGTGGAACAAAAGAATGAAATTAGAATAGGCACTATTTTTGGGATACGCTCAAAAGCCTTTTTAACTAGTTTTTAGATAGAATTTCTGCATTATTTGGGATGAGGGATTTTAATTTATGATAAAAGCGAGACAGCGACAAAATCTTGTTGTAGAGATTGAGAAACACTTTGCATTGGATGAGCATGTCAAAGAGGCATTTTTAGCTGTTGATAGAGAGACTTTTGTTCCCTCACAATTTAAACATCTTGCATACCAGCTTGAGGCACTTCCATTGGCTGCAAGCCAGTGGATATCTTCTCCTCTTACGGTCGCTAAAATGACACAACATTTAGAACTTGAAGGCGTTGACTCTGTTCTTGAAGTCGGCTGTGGAAGCGGTTATCAAGCAGCTATACTCAGCAAGATCTGTCGTCGTGTCTTTACCATAGAACGTATCGATGAGCTTCTTAAAGAAGCGAAAAGCCGTTTCTCTGCACTTGAAATGAACAATATTATTACACGTTTTGATGACGGGCAAAGAGGATGGAAGCAGTATGCTCCTTTTGAGCGTATTCTATTTTCTGCAACGGCCAAAGAGATACCTGAAGTACTTTTTGAACAATTGGCTGAAGGTGGTATATTGGTGGCTCCTGTCGAAGAGGCTGAAAATTATCATATCATCACACGTTACTATAAGAAAAACGGCCGTATCACTTCAGAGACTATTGAACAGTGTCTCTTTGTCCCAGTACTTGACGGCACTCAAAAGTAAATTAACAGTTTTTATTGCATTTATAAATCTCTAACACTATACAAATCTCTTAACAAATAAATTTAAACTCAAAATATCTGTTTAGATGAAATACCTTATAAAACCTCCTATATAGCACATTTTATAAGGTTTTGTATGGGAAGTTAATATTTATGGTCCACAAACGTCGCTACAGCGATAAACGTTATAAAATATGTTAGATTATAAGGTTTAAAGATTTCTATACACCCAGGTGTGATGCAAATCATAAATTTTAATATTAAACATGTTATATTTTAAATATATAGTTATTTTAAGGGGTAAAAATGAAAAAGCAAGTCTTATCACTCGTATCAATATTGGCACTAAGTGGAGTATCTTTTGCAGGTGGAGATATCGCACCTGTAGAACCTGTGGTTGAAACACCTGTCGTAGTAGAACAAAGTCCGTTCTACCTTG
>CALDBH010000045.1 GCA_937938065.1 uncultured Sulfurovum sp.
ATGCAAACTGTAGATAGTCTTGGACTTAGTGCAAGATCATTCAATTCACTTGACAGAGCTGGTATGAAGTTCCTTGGTGAATTGGTATTGATGAGTGAAAATGAGATTAAAAATATCAAAAACCTTGGTAAAAAATCTTTAGATGAAATATCTGAGTGTCTCGTAGAGCACGGATTTGGTTCAGACTTTGAACTTGCAGACGTTACAAGAGTAAATCTTGTAAAGAAAATAGAACAACTTAAAGCATAGTTGTTACAGTAAAGGAATATTATGAGACATAAGCATGGTTACCGTAAATTAAATAGAACGTCTTCTCATAGAGCGGCGCTTCTTAAAAACCTTTCTATTGCTTTGACAAAAGAAGGTAAAATTGAGACTACATTGCCAAAAGCTAAAGAGCTTAGAAGTTATTTTGAAAAGCTTGTTACTAAAGCTTCTTCTGGTGACTTTAATGCACACAGAGCAATTTTTGCAATGTTACAACACAAAGAGTGTACAAATACACTTGTAAACGAAATCGCACCAAAGTATGCAGACAGAAACGGTGGATATACAAGAATTATTAAAACACGTATGAGAAAAGGTGATTCAGCACCTATGGCAATTATCGAACTCGTATAATTACCTCTGAACCTTCAGTATTTCAAGGCTTTGCCTTGGATACGATCCATTAAACTTTCAAAACCTTCAAACACACATTGACAAAGTAACACTTTTAGTGTATAACACACTTAAAGAACGTAGTAACAAAAACTTTACTATGATTTCGTTATAATAATTTTATAATACGCCTCTATAAAAGAGATGTAAGCTAAGGAGAACCATTGATACCATTTTCAGATGAAGAACTAGAACCTGCCGTGATGAACGTAATAGAAAAGGTAAGACCTTCTATTAAACTTGATGGAGGAGATATAGCATTAATTGCCATTAAAGACGGAAAAGTCTACGTACAGCTTCAAGGTGCATGTGTGGGTTGCGGTAGTTCAGGTACAACAATCAAGTTTGGTGTAGAGAGACAGATGCAAACACTCATTCACCCTGAGATCACCGTGAAAAATGTACCTGCGGGTTTTGAAGATAAATTGGATCAATTAATTTAATATGAGCAAAATAAGTCAAGACCTACTGCTTAAAAGGGCCGAACATGAGTTTCTACAGGGAGACTATGCCAATGCACTTAGAAGTTATGGGTTGATCCTAAAAGATTATCCTACATTAGATGAAGCAAAGATCGGTGTCTATTTGAGTGATCTAGGGATAGAGAGTGAAGAAGAAGCACAAGCTTTATTTGACTATTACCAAATGATAAAGAGCGAAAAAGAAAATGCGGTGGACATCATCGACGGACTTATTGAGAATTTAGACAGTTCAAAACACAAGCTACAAGAACTTTTGGTTGAGCCTTTAGAAGAACAGATAGAATATGGTGATGGTATACGTTATAGTGATTTTCTAGAGCTTGTAAAGAGCAGGGGTAGCTTTAAAAAAACATTTGAAGACATTATGTTTTCAACCAAAGTGGTGATTACCAATAAAGATGAGTTTATAGACTTCGTTACACAACTTGCAAGCGAAGGTTTTGATGAGATGGCATTGGGGTATCTGGATGCCTCAACGAGTTTATTTGGTAATGATCAGGATATACTTGCACTTTACCATGTGGTTAGAGGACAAAAATAGTGAAATTGGATTTCCAAAAAGATGGTTATCTATTTTTAACTGATGATACAAGCAAACTCGATAAAGATACGATCTTTTTAAAAACCGCACAAAACAGTGGCTATTATGACAAGTTAGAAGAAAAACCAGAAACACTGTCAGTTGATGAACTGATCTCTTTTTGGGAACTTGATAAGATGAAAGTGGTGGGTGTTACCGGAACCAATGGTAAAACGACTGTAACCGCGGCAATTTACTCTTTTTTACTTGATTTGGATGAGAAGCCAGCATTGCAAGGAACTCGTGGCTTATTTGCGCAGGAAAAGCGTATAGAAGAGAAGAGTATGACTACGCCTTCTATCCTGGAAACATTGCACAATATGAAACAGACTATGGATATGGGATGTAATTACTTCATCATGGAAGTAAGTTCCCATGCTATAGATCAAAAACGTATAGAGGGTTTAACCTTTGCCCTTAAGGTCCACACCAATGTCACCTCTGACCATTTAGATTATCATGGGACTGTTGAAGAGTACAGACGTGTTAAAAGTCTCTTTTTTGCAGATGAGTCGCCTAAACTTCTTAATAAAGATGACATCAAAAACATTACATATAACCCAATAGGTGCGCAGAGTTATGGTGTAGATGAACCTGCAACATTTAAAGTTCAGGCTTTCTCTTTGTTACATGGTATTACCGCAGGTATCAAACACTTACAGACTGAAGCAACATTCCACTCTCCTATGGTAGGTCTCTTTAACCTCTTTAATCTTATGGCAGCTATAGGTTCTGTGCAGATGTTGACGGGAAGAAACATAGAAGAGATATGTGAAGTGGTAGAGTACTTTGCAGGAGTTTCAGGACGCATGGAAGTAGTGAGTCGAGATCCGCTTGTGATCGTAGACTTCGCACATACGGATGACGGTATGCACGCAGTGTTAGAGTCTATGAAAGACAGAGACCTTTCTGTGGTCTTTGGTGCAGGCGGGAACAGAGACAAGGAGAAACGTCCTCGTATGGGAGCTGTTGCAGGCAGATATGCAAATAAGATATACGTCACCAGTGACAACCCTCGAGATGAAGTCCCCGAAATGATACTTGAAGATATACTTTTAGGACTACATGGTAAAGACCATGTCACTGCCACCCCAGATAGAAGACTTGCCATCAAGATGGCACTTGATGCACTTGAAGATAATGAAGTACTGCTTATCTTGGGTAAAGGGGATGAAGACTATCAAGAGATCAAAGGGGTGAAACATCCTTTTGATGATAGAGAAGTTGTTAGAGAACTTTTAGAAGACCGCGCTTAAAAATTCCGAGACGTTTGCAACTTCTTCCCCTCACTAAACCTTTGTAACCGTGATCAGCTTAGTATAATTATCTGTATTTAAAAGAATTTCTTCGACTCTTTTCTGCCATAGTGTTTGGAAGATTATTTTCTCTTCTTCTGACGCAAGTCCTTTAAGACTTTTCCCCATAAGTGGCATCATTTTTTCATCTGCTTTCACCAAGGACGGATCATAGGAGATATCAATACTCTGCATAGTGTCAAGACGTGTGAGTCTTACTTCTGAACGAATGGAAGCACCATAAAATAAAAGATCGTTTCTAGAAAAGTTTCCTTTGATACCTTTAAAACCACCTACTCCATTAGCACCTAGAATGAAAGAGATGATGTTGGCGGTCACTCCTGTGACACCAACATTTTCATTCTCTTTCATCTCTACTTTAACAGAGCCTCTTTGGGGAAGCGTATCTCCATAAAGTGCATCTAAGCCTTTCGCACCCATTAGATACGCACCAGCAACAGTAGGACAAGAGTGTCCTGCCAACTTGACACAATCAAGATAGCTGATCTCTAATTCTCCTTCTATAAAGGCACCGAGAAAATCACTTAAAGGGTCATAAAGTTTTATGGGGGTTACATGAGTATAAAAATCAGGGTACTTCATATAAGTATATCCTTTAGGTGGAAAGATAGGTAGATTATAATCAAAGGGAGAATATAAAGGCTTGATATAGGTCAATGAAGTTGGTTTAAACTGCTATTAAGTAAATCGGAGTAAAATACTCCCAATTAAACTCCAAAGGATTATTATGGTTCCAGGTATACCACAACCAGCGTTTTATATTTTTAAGTGTCAGCAGTCAGCACCTCCAGGGATGCCAAAACCTTCTTGTGTAAAAGCAGATGACCCAGAGTCACAACAGCTTTTTCAATACCTTTCACAGACATTGATGCAAAAAGGTATTATAGGTACAGTAACACCTATACAGACCGGATGTTTAAATCGCTGTGCGGTTGGCCCAGTGATGCTTGTTGAACCAGGACATACAATGTATGTAAGTTTAACAAAAGAGAAGATAGACAGAATTATCGATGAGCATATCATTGGTGGAAATGTTGTCTCTGAGTTTGTGATTCCTGACTTAATGTGGGGAGAACCAATAGCTCCAGCATCAATGGCCAAATAGTAGTCTCTCGACTATTTTAAGTAGCCCTATCCCAATTTTAGGGTTACTACCTCAATTTCCCCACATTTTTTTAGTATAATAAAGGTTAACAGAGGATTTTGGTATAATTCCAATAATTTATAAATAGGAACAATTATGAACATTACAATGCTTTATTCTAAAATACATAGAGCTACCGTAACAGATGCAAATTTGAATTATGTAGGCTCTATTACCATTGACCAAGAACTTTTAGATGCTGCCAGTATGCGTGTCGGACAAAAGATCGATATCGTCAATGTCAATAACGGTGAGCGTTTTTCTACCTATATCATCCCTGGAGAAGCAGGGAAAAGAGATATCTGTCTTAATGGGGCAGCAGCAAGAAAAGTACATAAAGGTGATAAGATCATTATTATTGCGTATGCAACTATGAATGAAGAAGAGGCAGATGCACATCTACCTAAAATTGTCATACTTGATGATGACAACAGTATCGCTGAAGAATTCGAAGGATTAGAATAATGTTTGAAGGCTTTGACTTGGGCAACATGGGTAAGATTATGGAGCAGATGCAAGAAAAAGCAAAAGAGATACAAGAACAGGCCAAAAATGTACAATTTACAGCTAAAGCTGGTGGTGGTCTTGTGGAGCTTACAGCAAATGGTGCAGGTGAAGTGATAGATCTAACTATAGATGATTCACTGCTTGACGATAAGGAATCATTACAGATATTACTTATTTCAGCGATGAATGATGTTAATAAAATGGCTGAAGACAATAAAAAGTCTCAGGCAATGGGAATGATGGGTGGGATGAACCCGTTTGGGTCTTAGTTATTTATTAGAATCTGTGTCGATGAGGTAATTGAATTCTTTTGAATTCTTGAGTTTTACAATAGTATTAGCCATTAGTGAGTGTTTACCCTCTTTCTTGACTACTTTTTTAAGTATGTTACTTATTTTCATCCTTTTTCCTTTCAATTAGTGTTTTCTCATATGAGATAGTGTAATCGTATAGTATAGTTATAACAAAATGGTAACTAAAGAATGATTCAATAGCTAAAACAAAGTCTCTCATTAAAGAAGGTGTGTTTTCAACAAACCTATACGCATATATGTATATCTCCAAATAATTCAGTCTCGAAATTTTTTAAAATTGATAACAATTTAATAACATAGATGTTTCCATTATGTTATCAATATTTGTCAATATTCTGCAAACAAAACCAAGGATGGTTTAAATTATGTTTAAGGAAATTAAAATGACAGACTTAAAAAAAATTGCATTATCA
>CALDBH010000046.1 GCA_937938065.1 uncultured Sulfurovum sp.
GTGGTACTTAGAGGGTAGAGTTCCTCTTCATACACTTAGAGCTAAAATCGATTACGGTTTCGCTGAAGCACATACTACTTATGGAATCATTGGTATTAAAGTTTGGATCTTCAAAGGTGAAGTTCTTGCTAAAGGTATCCAAGCTGAGCCACAAGAAGAGAAAAAAGGTGGTAGAAAGCCATCTAGAAAAAGAGGTGAATAATCATGCTAATGCCTAAAAGAACTAAATGGAGAAAGCAGATGAAAGGCCGTAACCGCGGTAAATCTTTCCACGGTAACAAAATTGAGTTTGGTGATATTGCAGTCAAAGCTATTCAAGCTGGTAGAATCGATTCTAGACAGATCGAGGCTGCGCGTATCACTATGACTAGAAAAATTGCGAGAACAGGTAAAACTTGGATCAGAGTTTTCCCAGATAAGCCACTTACTGCTAAGCCACTTGAAACAAGAATGGGTAAAGGTAAAGGTGGTGTTGATAAATGGGTAATGAACATTAAGCCAGGTAGAATTATTTTCGAAATGGCAGGCGTTGAAGAAACACTTGCAAGAGCAGCGTTAACACTTGCTATTCATAAATTGCCATTTAAGTGTAAAATTATCACTTTAAAGGATAGTAATGAACTATATTGATTTAAAAGACAAAAGTGAAGCAGACCTTACAGCGATGCTTAAAGAGAAAAAACTTGAATTGTTTACATTGAATGCAAAGCAAAAAACTATGCAACTTACAAACACTTCTGAGTTAAGAGTAGCGAAAAAAGATATCGCTAGAATTCAAACAGCATTAACTGCTGCTAGATCGAAGTAAAGGGTCAGACATGCCAAAAAGACAAATAACTGGTACTGTGATTAAAAAGGCTGGAGAAAAAACTGCAACTGTTTTAGTTGAGAGAAGAGTACTTCACCCAAGATATCACAAGACTGTAAAAAGATTTAAAAAATATCTTATTCATGACGAGAAGAATGACATTAATGTTGGAGATACAGTGAGCGCTATCGAATGTAGACCACTTTCAAAAACAAAAAGTTTCAGACTTCTTGAAATCGTGAAGAGAGGAGAAGTGTAATGATCCAAGGTTTTACTAGATTAAATGTAGCAGATAACTCTGGTGCTAAAGAAATCATGTGTATCAAGGTTCTTGGTGGATCTAAAAGAAGATATGCATCAGTAGGTGACGTTATCGTTGCTTCTGTGAAAAAAGCACTTCCAACAGGAAAAGTGAAAAAAGGTAAGGTTGTTAAAGCAGTAGTTGTTAGAACTAAAAAAGAGATCCAGAGAGAAAATGGTTCACTTATTAGATTTGATGACAATGCAGCAGTAATTATCGATGACAAAAAAGAACCAATAGGTACACGTATCTTTGGTCCTGTAAGTCGTGAAACAAGATATGCAGGTTTTATGAAAATTGTATCACTTGCACCGGAGGTATGGTAATGGCAAAAACATTCAAAATCAAAAAAGGTGACCAGGTAATGGTTATCGCTGGTGATGACAAAGGTACAGTTGGAGAAGTTCTTCAAGTACTTACTAAAAAAGATGCAGTGATCGTTGCAGGTTGTAAAACAGCTAAAAAAGCTGTAAAACCAAGCGAGCAAAACAAAGAGGGCGGATTTGCGAACAAAGAAATGCCAATCCACATCTCAAATGTAAAAAAAGTAGAGGGATAATCCTATGAGTAGAATGAAGCAAAAGTACAATGACATCGTTCCTGCACTCAGAGAAGAGTGTGGGATTGCAAACCCGATGCAGACTCCTAAGCTTGAAAAGATAGTTATCTCTGTTGGTGCTGGTGAAGAGGGTAGAGACAACAAACTCATCGCTAACATGGCTGACACTATCTCACTTATCGCAGGTCAAAAAGCGGTAGTTGTTATGGCTAGAAAATCTGTTGCAGGTTTTAAAGCTAGAGAAGGTGCTCCAACAGGTATTAGAGTAACACTTAGAGGTGACAATATGTATAACTTCTTTGACAAACTCGTATCTATTGCTCTTCCAAGAGTAAAAGACTTTAGAGGTACACCAAGAAAAGGTTTTGACGGACGTGGTAACTATAACTTCGGTCTTCAAGAGCAATTGATGTTCCCAGAAGTTGAATTTGACAAAGTGATCAAAACACACGGTATGAACATTACGATCGTAACGAGTACTGAAAATGATAAAGATGGGTTCATGCTTTTAGAAAAGCTTGGCATGCCTTTCGCTAAAGGGAGAAACTAATGGCTAAGAAATCAATGATTGCTAAGCAGAAGAGAGCACCAAAATTCTCTACTCAAGCATATACAAGATGTAACATTTGTGGTAGACCTCACTCAGTATATAAAGACTTTGGTCTTTGTCGTGTGTGTTTAAGAAAAATGGCCAACGAAGGTCTTATCCCTGGCATGCGCAAAGCAAGCTGGTAAGGAGAATTAAAAGATGATGACAGACATAATTGCAGACTCTCTTACTCGTATAAGAAATGCTGCGCAAAGAAGACTAGACGTAACAACACTTCTTCACTCTAAAACGATTGAAGCAACCGTATCTATTTTTGTAGATAAAGGTTACCTTGAGAGTTTCAAAGTAAAAGAAGATGGAAACAAAAAAACAATTAAAGTAGTTCTTAAATATGATGAGAATGAAAAAAGCGTGATCAATGAGATCAAAAAAATCTCTAAGCCTGGTAGACGTGTTCACCAAGGTAAAGATGATATTAGAACATTTAAAAATGGTTACGGTACTTTGGTTGTTTCGACAAGCCAGGGTGTTATTGCTAATGATGAAGCGTTTAAACGTGGAATCGGTGGCGAAGTAATCTGTAGTATTTGGTAAGGAATAAAGATGTCAAGAATAGGAAAAAGACCAGTAACTGTGGCAAGTGGTATTGAAGTATCACTAGACGGTACGACTCTCGTGGCTAAAAAAGGCAATCTTGAAAAAAGACTTGAAACTCATGGTAGAGTTGGAATCAGTATTGATGGTTCAGAAGTGACTTTTGAAAGAATAGGTGATGAAAAACAAGATGCAGCGTTCTGGGGAACATACAGAGCACTCTTCAACAACATTATTATTGGTTTAGATAAAGGTTATACTAAATCTTTAGAGATCAATGGTGTTGGTTATAGAGCAGCTGTTAAAGGTAAAGTACTTAACCTTCAATTGGGTCACTCACATGACATTAATTTCGATATCCCTGAGGGACTTGAAATTAAAGTTGAAAAAAATATCGTTACTATTAATGGTACTGATAAACAAGCAGTTGGTCAAGCCGCTGCTGAGATTAGAGATTTCAGACCACCAGAGCCGTATAAAGGTAAAGGTGTGAAGTATACTGATGAAGTGATCATCAGAAAAGCTGGTAAAGCAGCTGGTAAGTAAGGAGCGGTAGATGTTAAAAAGTATTCAAAAAAGAAAAAATAAACTTCGCGCTCAAAGAAAAGCCAGAGTAAGAGGTAAGATCTTCGGTACAGATACATTGCCAAGATTGACTATATATAAGTCAAACAAGCACTTTTATGCTCAAGCGATTAATGACACTACTGGTACTACACTTGCTTCTGCTGATGGTAGAAAACTTGGTCTTAAAGTAAACCAGGAAGATGTAAAAAAAGTAGCTGCTGAGATGGCTAAAAACCTTGCTTCTAAAAACATTGAAACTGTTGTTTTCGACAGAAATGGTTACCTTTACCACGGTGTTGTTGCGTCATTTGCTGATGCACTTAGAGAAGCCGGAATCAAGTTTTAAGGAATCATGATGGAAGAAATAGAAAAAGAATTTGAAGAAGTAATCGTTAATATCGGTCGTGTTACTAAAGTTGTTAAGGGTGGTAGAAGATTTAGATTTACTGCACTTGTAGTTATCGGTGACAGAAACGGTACAGTTGGATATGGATTTGGTAAAGCTAAAGAAGTTCCTGATGCGATTAAAAAAGCGGTTGATGATGCTCACAAAAACCTTGTGAAAGTAAACATCAAAGGTACAACTATCGCTCATGATATTGAGCACAAATTCAACGCAAGTAGAATCGTGCTTAGACCAGCGAGTGAAGGTACAGGTGTTATCGCCGGTGGTGCTGCTAGACCAGTACTTGAGCTTGCAGGGGTAAAAGATGTCCTTTCAAAATCAATCGGTTCTAACAACCCAAATAACCTAGTAAGAGCGACAATCCAAGCACTTACTAGAATTAAAGCGTAAGGGGTAAAGTATGGGTTTACATAATTTACAACCTGCTCCAGGTTCAACTCGTAACAGAAAAAGAGTTGGTCGTGGTCAGGGTTCAGGAACAGGTAAAACAGCTGGACGTGGTCAAAAAGGTCAAAAGTCTAGATCTGGTTACAGTAGAAAAAGAGGTTTTGAAGGTGGTCAAATGCCACTTTACAAAAGATTACCTAAAATCGGTTTTACTTCTGCAGTTGAAAAACCATATGTGATCAATGTAGAAAAAATCAAAGCAATCGCTGAACTTTCTGAGATTACTCTTGAGACGATCAAGTCAGTTCATAAATTACAAAAAAATGTAACAAAAGTGAAGTTGATTGGTGTATCTGCAAAAGATCTTGCAGCTAAAATCAAAGACGACGCTGTTACAACAAGCGGAAAATAATTATGGGCAATGCTTTAACTCAAAAAATCCTGATCACATTGGGATTCCTTTTTGCGTACAGAGTTTTAGCCTATATCCCAACTCCAGGTGTTGATTTGAATGTTATCAAAGAGTTCTTTGATAGCAACACAAACAACGCCCTTGGGCTAATGAATATGTTCTCTGGTAATGCCGTTGAACGTTTAAGTATCATCTCTTTAGGTATCATGCCTTATATTACTGCTTCCATCGTTATGGAACTTCTTGCAGCAACTTTCCCAGCACTTGGTCAAATGAAAAAAGAACGTGACGGTATGCAGAAATATATGCAGATCATTCGTTATTTCACTATTTTTATTACTGTAGTACAAGCTATTGGTGTATCTATGGGACTTCAAAGTATGACAGGTAGAGCAGGGCAGAGTGCAGTGATGATAGATCCTACGATGTTTACAGTGATTACTAC